>DFGW01000059.1 GCA_002372465.1 Butyrivibrio sp. UBA3740 | reverse complement strand
ATCACCTGTTCCCGGAGGCATATCCACAAACATAAAGTCTATGTCGCCCCAGTTAACATCTGACCAGAACTGCTTAACGATTCCGGCTATAACAGGACCTCTCCAGACTACAGGGTCTGTCTCGTTATCCATGAGCATGTTCAGGGACATGATCTCCATACCGCCATCGGTTGTTGCCGGAAGCATATTGCCTTCTTCATCAGCATAGTTAAGTCTTCCAATCCCAAACATCTTGGGAATAGATGGGCCTGTTATGTCAGCGTCAAGGATTGCGGTCTTGTATCCCTTTCTGCTCATACTGATAGCCGAAAGACCGGTAACAAGGCTCTTTCCAACGCCTCCCTTACCACTGACTATTCCGATGACCTTTTTAACATGAGAGTTCTTGTTCTCCGGCGCTCTCATGCTGTCTTCCATCTGTTTCTTAAAATCTTCCGGTTTCTTTCCGTGTCCGTCTGCCATTTGCAAAAATCTCCTAATTCATAAATGTTTTAATGATCATCATCAAGGTATGACTCAATGATGAAACGAGGCCTGTTTTTGGTCTCAAGATAAATCTTCCCGATATATTCTCCGATAACTCCAAGGCTCACCATAATGACTCCGCCTATAAACCACACGGAAATAACCGTGGTAGTCCAACCGGAGACAGTGTTGCCGGTAAAATACCTTACCAGTGAATAAACAAGAACCGCAATGCTTATAAAAAACATGATTATGCCAAGCCCCGTTATCATCTTAATGGGTTTGGTACTAAGGCTCGTTATGCCTTCAATTGCAAAGCTGAGCATCTTTTTAAGAGGATATTTGCTCTCTCCCGCAAACCTCTCAGCTCTCTCGTAATAGACCACATCGCTCTTAAAGCCCACCATGGGAACAATTCCTCTAAGGAAGAGGTTGACTTCCCCAAATTCAGCAAGGCCCAAAAGAGCTCTGCGTGACATCAGACGATAATCCGCGTGATTGTAAACCGTGTTGGCCCCAAGGCTGTTCATAAGTTTATAGAAACCTTCAGCTGTCGCTCTCTTAAAAAATGTATCCGTTGTTCTTCTGGATCTTACGCCATAGACCACATCGCAACCGTCATTATATTTGTCAATCATCTCTTCAATGGCATTAATGTCATCCTGAAGATCGGCATCCATGGAAATAGACACATCACAGGTCTCTTTGACGGTCATAAGCCCAGCCAAAAGAGCATTCTGATGGCCCATGTTCTTGGAAAGATTTATGCCCTGAAAGATCGGATCCTGTCTGTGAAGCTGCGTTATGATCTCCCAGGTCCTATCCTTTGAGCCATCATTGACAAAGACAACTCTGCTGTCCGGATCTATCTTTCCTTTTGAAATTAACTCATTGAGTTTAGCGCGAATCCGCGAAGAAGTTTCTGAAAGGACTTCCTGTTCGTTATAACAAGGAATTACACAGAATAGACGCCCCATAAATTCTCCTCCAATTATTTCTCATAACCACTATAATAATACATTTTACTAAAACGCGCCACAGCACTTAAGCTGTGGCGCAAATTTAATCACTTGTTGTTTATGTAATTGATAAGCCCTTCAGAGTCGATGATCTTTTGCATAAACTCCGGAAATGCCTGTCCCTGGAAGGTGCGTCCCGTAGTCTCATTAGTGATTACTCCGGTATCAAAGTTGATGCTTACTGTGTCTCCGGCGCTGATATTATCAGGAGCATCTTCGCACTCAATAATCGGAAGCCCGATGTTAATGCTGTTTCTGTAAAAAATCCTGGCAAAGCTCTTGGCAATAACACAGCTGACACCTGCACATTTGATGCAAAGCGGAGCATGTTCTCTGGAAGACCCACAGCCAAAGTTCTTATCTGCCACGATAATATCGCCTTCCTTTACCTTGCCGGCAAAGTCCTTATCGATATCCTCCATACAGTGCTTGGCAAGCTCCTTGCCGTCAGTGCTGTTCAGATACCTTGCAGGAATGATAACGTCTGTATCTACATTGTCTCCATATTTAAAAACACTACCTCTTGCTGCTTTCATGATTTTCCTCCTTAAAGACCGATTTCAGATGGCTGTGAGAGCTTGCCTGTAACGGCACTTGCTGCTGCGACTGCAGGTGAAGCAAGGTATATTTCTGAATCTATCGCACCCATTCTGCCTACGAAATTTCTGTTAGTGGTGGATACACATCTTTCTCCGGAAGCAAGTACTCCCATGTATCCTCCAAGGCACGGTCCACAGGTCGGTGTTGATACAATGGCACCGGATTCGATAAACATCTTAAGAAGTCCCTCTTCCATAGCCTGAAGGTAAATCTTCTGTGTTGCGGGAATAATGATACACCTTATACCGGGTGCCACATGATGATTCTTTAATATTTCAGCTGCACAACGAAGGTCATCTATTCTGCCGTTGGTGCAGGATCCGATAACCACCTGGTCGATCTTAATATCCTGAATATCATCAAAGGTATGAGTATTTTCAGGAAGATGCGGGAAAGAAACAGTTGACTTAAGAGTGCTAAGGTCAATTGTGTACTCCTCATCATACTCTGCATCAGGATCAGCTTCAAAAACTTCATACTTTTTGCCCGGGGCATGCTCCTCAAGATACCTGACAGCCACATCATCCACAGGGAAGATACCATTCTTTCCACCTGCTTCAATGGCCATATTGGCTATGGTAAATCTGTCATCCATGGAAAGGTTCTTTATTCCTTCACCCACGAATTCCATTGACTTGTATAAAGCACCGTCAACACCGATCATTCCAATAATGTGAAGGATCACATCCTTACCACTGACCCATTTTGAAGGCTTTCCTACAATATTGAACTTAATGGCGGAAGGAACCTTGAACCATCCCTTACCTGTTGCCATTCCGGCTGCCATATCGGTAGAGCCTATACCTGTTGAGAAGGCTCCGAGAGCACCGTAGGTGCAGGTATGGGAATCGGCACCTATGATAAGGTTACCCGGAAGTGTAAGTCCCTGCTCAGGCAAAAGAGCATGCTCAATGCCCATCTGACCCACCTCAAAGTAGTTGGTAATCTTGTTCTTTATAGCAAATTCTCTGACGCACTTACAGTTCTCAGCGGACTTAATATCCTTGTTTGGAACAAAGTGGTCCGGAACCAGGGCAATCTTGTCCTTGTCAAAAACACCTTCCTTGGTAAACTTCTTCAATTCCCCGATAGCCACAGGACTGGTAATATCGTTCCCCAAAACCAGGTCAAGGTCAGCCTCAATAAGCTGTCCGGCTTTTACCTGTTCAAGTCCCGCATGTGCTGCCAGAATCTTCTGGCTCATGGTCATCTTGCTCATGCCATCCATCTCCTTACCCTTAATTTTTATCAATATAATAATAGTAAATATAACATAGAGATCATTTTAAGGTAACATAACAAATTTAATCGTTTTTATTGATGTTTTTTAACATACATATAAGAAAGTCCAATCAGCAAAGCGCCCAAAGCTGTCATGAATGCGCCAGGTAAGACGCCCTCAGGATGATATGTAACCCTTATATCATGTACTCCTTGGGATACCGGAATTGCCATCAGTCCATAATCCGCCTTGTAAATCGGGCTCTTAAGTCCATCGACAGTGCAATCAAAGCCTTCTCTGCATGGTACCGAGAAGAACAGGAGCTTATCTCCTTCTATGTAGGATGTGGTTGCTGAAAATCCATGAGTATCAGGCTCAAAGCTCTCACAGGATGTCTTTGCTCTATTAGTGCACTCCACGGTAAAGTCAAGATATGACAGAGGGTCTTCTGTAAGCTCCTCAGCCTTGACCTCCTCCATATCCAGCTCATCCCCAAGCTTAAGGGCCACATCATCAGGAAGTATAAGAGCTCTTACAAGGTCATAGTCGTGTTCTTCCTTGACAAGGTCCTCCCACTCAGACTCGGTAATATAGCGGTCAAAGGTAAATCCCATAGGGATGAAATTCAGATTCTCAAAAATATCAAAGCCATTCTGGTTATCCAGATAAGTGTAGCCATCTGTACCCTCCTGGTTGTAGTAGACCCTGTTCTTGCTGATGTCCGCATTCTCAAAGTAGTACCTTGCCGAAACCAGCGCTCTTATACCGCACCTCTCCACCGGCAGATTTGTCTCAACAGTCCTGGTAATCCCGGCAGCTCCTTCCAGAAAATCAAAGATCTGGGAAGGTACAGTGCTAAGAAAGCAGTGAACAGAAGGAATCCCCCATACCATGTCATAGTTGGTGGAGGTAGAATCCACTTCTCCTCTGGCAAAATCATCAAGATCCACCGTCACTTTATTAAACAGCATCTGCTCCTGCCACTTATTCTTGCCCTTTTCACTTATGATAGAGCTTCCGTTTCTGACAGGAACATAGGTGGAAATGATACAGGCTGCAACCACCATCAGCACCAGGAAAAGCTTCTTCCTTGGCAAGGAAGGGATCACAAACACCGAAACAATCAGCATCAGGCATAAAACAGCAGTCCAGAGCATGTCTCTGACAAAAATGCTGTTATTATCCGACATGTTAAAGAACACTATTTCTCCCTCGTCATTGGTGGAGGGCAAAAGATATATCAGCACAAACAAAACAAAGAAAAGCACGGCTGCTATGGCACCTTTCTTAAGCTGAACTGCTTTGCCTCTCTCCACAGCCTGAGCAGTCATAAGGCACATGAAAAGAATCGGCATATAAAACCACCTTGCATAGTAGGAGGTGTTAAAGAGCGAAAAGGCCGCGTTCAGCACCGGAACCATGGCAATGACAAGACATGTCAATATAAGTGTCTTTTCCCAATGTCTCTTTTTATGGAGAAGGAAAAAGGCTACTACTCCGCTGATACCGTACATGGGAATATAGGCAGCCAAAGAAGCGTTTTTGACTGTAGTAGTGTAGAACAAAGTTCCCTTCCCTATTATGTCCGGAAGCATTGCAAGACTTTTTATAATATCCCAGGTGAGCTTGGCGCTTGGGTAAACCAGCATACTGTAGCCGGTAACAAAATTATCAAGTCTTGTATTACCGCTTACTCCGGAAAGAGCCGGCATGAGGAAAAGACCTGCAAGCAGTACTCCAAAGCCTCCGGAAAGCAGAGCCCTGTTAAACCTTACAAACACCTCTTTTGCATTACTGCCTTTAACAAAGCGTATACAGAAGTAAAGAATCAGGAAAAGAACCTGTCCAAAGAAGAAATAGTAATTCACTATGGACATAAATGCAGTCATGAGAGAGAACCTGATAAAAGGCTTACCGGAAAGGAAAAGTCCAATGCCCTTTCCTTCGGTTTCAGCCAGCATAAGGCGCTCGAAAAGCATCAGATACAGCGGGAAAAATGCCACAGAATCCGTAAAATGGTTAAACACAATATTGCAGGCATTAAAGCCGCAAAATGCATAGAGGTATCCGCCGATCATGGCATAGTGATATCTGTGGACATAAGGTTTTATGTACAAAAATGCACAGCACCCTGCCACAGCGTATTTAAGAGCCATAAGAAGCGGCATCAGATATGGTATTGCGCCCTCAGGGAAAAGAACTGTGAGCCAGAAAAAGGGGCTTCCCCACAGATAAAAAGAGAAGTCTCCTGCCATGGTTCCGCCAAGATCAACATTCCAGTTCCAGAAAAAATCTCCGTTTCTTACTGCCCTATGGGCAAGAATATAAAAAGGAACCTGTTGAACGTTATAGTCACCATAGTAAAAAAACGGAAGACCTCTTTTGATAAAGATGGGTAAAAGAGCCAGAAGGTACATGACAAAACAGCTGGCAAACATTATAACCGGAGCATAATACAAAGCCGGTTTTTCGATATTGCTGGAAATTTGCCTTTGGTCCCTTGCTGATGACATATCTATCCCCTTGATACTATAGAAAAAATTAGAGTGCCATCCGAGGGATGACACTCTTAAAGTTTAGTCTAAATTAAGTACTTTTTCAATGAAAGCTGGAATTTTAGTTATTGATGAGCTTATCTGACTCGTTGTTCCAGCTGTAAAGCTTTCTGATCTCGGCACCGATCTTCTCTGATGGATGCTCAGCATGGAGCTTTCTCATAGCCTGGAAGTGTACCTGTCCACCTGCCTCAGACATATCAAGAAGGAATTCCTTAGCAAAGGTTCCGTCCTGGATGTCAGAAAGGATCTTCTTCATTGTCTTCCTGGTCTCATCTGTGATGAGCTTAGGACCTGTTACATAGTCACCGTACTCAGCTGTGTTGGAGATTGAGTATCTCATTCCTGCAAAGCCTGACTGGTAGATAAGATCTACAATGAGCTTCATCTCGTGAACACACTCAAAGTATGCGTTTCTTGGATCATAGCCGGCCTCAACCAGTGTATCAAATCCGGCCTGCATAAGAGCACAAACACCGCCGCAAAGAACTGCCTGCTCACCAAAGAGGTCAGTCTCTGTCTCTGTTCTGAAGGTTGTCTCCAAAAGTCCTGCTCTTGCGCCGCCGATCCCTGCACCGTAAGCCAGTGCCAGGTCAAGTGCCTTACCTGTAGCATCCTGCTCAACAGCAACAAGACAAGGTGTTCCCTTTCCTGCCTGATATTCAGAACGAACTGTGTGTCCGGGAGCCTTAGGAGCGATCATAGCTACGTCAACATCCTTAGGAGCCTTGATAAGACCGAAGTGAACATTGAAGCCGTGGGCAAACATCAACATGTTGCCGGGCTGAAGGTTTGGCTCGATATCCTCTTTGTACATCTTAGCCTGCTTCTCATCGTTGATAAGGATCATGATGATATCAGCCATCTTGGCAGCCTCAGCTGTGTTATAAACCTTAAGTCCCTGAGACTCAGCCTTAGCCTTGCTCTTGGAGCCCTCATACAGGCCAACGATAACGTTGCAGCCTGAATCCTTAAGGTTAAGTGCGTGAGCATGACCCTGTGAGCCATAGCCGATGATGGCAATTGTCTTTCCCTCTAAGAGTGAAAGGTTACAATCTTCCTGGTAAAAAATTCTTGCTTCCTGTGACATGTTAATATCCTCCATTCATTATTATTCATCCAAATAAATAACTTTATCTGTACCACGGCCCAAGCCGGCAATACCTGTGCGTGCAAGTTCAAGGATCTCATAACCTTCAAGGAGCTTAAGGAAGGCATCTACCTTGGACTGGCTGCCGGTGATCTCAATAATAAGAGAATCCGGCGATACATCTACAATGTTACCTCTGAAAATATTGGCAGTAGCAAGTATGCTCTGACGCTTATCCGCTTCAGCTCTGACCTTGACCATAGCCAGTTCTCTGAAAACACTGTCATCAGGCAATAATTCATGAATATCTCTGACATCCACAAGCTTAGCCACCTGTTTCTCAATCTGATCAAGGATAACATCATCACCCGAAGCCACAATGGTTATACGTGTAAACCTTGGATCAGCAGTAACTCCCGCCGTAATACTCTCTATGTTGTAACCGCGTCTGGAAAACAGACCTGAAATCCTGGAAAGAACACCCGAGGTATTATCAACCAGAAGCTGAAAGACCTTCTTCTGCATTTTGCCGCTCCTTTGAAGCTACTCAAAACCAGTCTCAGCAAGGAAGCTTTAGCACTTTAAAGTACTAATTTTTGTCGCTGTAAACAGCCTGGTTTTTTAGTAAAATTTTGACACATAAGTTCCTTTTTTGCATCAATTTAAATCAAATTATAGCACTCTGAATATATAAGTCAACAAAAAATCTTTTAAACTTTAAACTGTTGCTATTTTAGCGTGCTAAAGTGCAAGACTAATTTTAATAGAATTAAATCTCAAAAAGTTGTATACTCTTTCTTTGGGTGGGCAAAAAAACGTATTTTGGAGGAAAGCATTGAAACATCCTGTTTATCTAGTATTTAAAGCCCTGGCGACTATTTTTCTCCTGCCATCTATGGAAGTGGAAGGCGCAGAAAATCTCCCCAAGGGGCCGGCGATAGTTGTGGGCAATCACTCTCAGGCCTACGGCCCTGTGGCTGCAGAAATTTATTTTCCCGGAAGGCACTACACCTGGTGCATTTCAGAGATGATGGAGAAAGACAAGGTTGCGGATTATGCCTACAAGGATTTCTGGTCCAAAAAGCCGGTAATTGTAAGACCCTTTTTTAAACTTCTTTCCCATATCATTCCGGTTTTTGCTCAGATCCTTTTTACAAATGCTGCTACTATTCCGGTTTATCGGGACAAACGCGTTATGCGGACCTTCCAGATATCCTGCGACAAATTAAAAGAGCCTTCTAAAGTCATTATTTTCCCGGAAGATTATACTGAATACAATAATATAGTCCATAATTTTCAAAGAGGCTTCGTTCATCTGGCCAAGTACTACTATCGGCAGACAGACGATGCCCTCCCTTTTGTTCCAATGTATGTTTGTCCCAAGCTCAAAAAGCTTGTATTCGGAAAGCCCATCTACTATTCTCCTAAGGGCAAATCCGATGAAGAAGCCGAAAGAATATGCACTTATCTTCAGGACAGCATCTCTGAACTTGCCTACAGCCTGCCAAGGCACCACGTAGTACCTTATCCAAATGTATCAAGAAAACACTATCCATTAAACATAAAAGAAAAATGAAAAAGCCAGTTGTTGATTATACAAAATTAAGACCATCGAATATTACAAGTAAAGAATACAGGCATCTGCTGCTTCTCCTTGGATGGGTTGCATACCTTATCATGTACGTCGTTACAGAAAGGTTCATCCCCCCGGAAAAGTGCCACATTGTTCACAGTAAAGTTGACGACCTTGTACCCTTTAATGAATACTTTGCCTTTTTTTATGTTTCCTGGTATTTATTCATGGTCTGGTCACTTTTGATGTTCGCTCTTTATGATATAAAGAACTTTGTAAGGGCTCAGAAGCTTATAGTAGGGATGCAGGTTGTTGCAGTGATCACATATATTCTCTGGCCTTCGGTACAGAATCTGCGTCCGGATCATTTTGAGAGAAGCAATATCTTCACCTGGATGATGGGAACTTTATATAAGATTGACACCCCAACCGGAGTTTGCCCCTCTCTTCATGTGGGATATACTCTCGCTGTGATGTCAGCCTGGATTGCCACCAAGGACCTTAAGATCATAAAAAAACTTCTGCTTTCTCTCTGGGCTTTTATGATCTGTATTTCTGTTCTTTTTGTTAAACAGCATTCCTTCACTGATGTGTGGGCTGCAGTGATCATGTATCTTTTTCTGGAATTACTATTATTGGGGAGGAAAAAATTGGGAAAACGCAGATTAGGTGACAGGCGTGATGGAGAATTATTAAGAGACATCGATGCCATGCATTATGTAATGCCACTGATGTATCCAAACAGGTGCGATAACGAAGCATATATCAGGCTTACTGTTGATATTTCAAAGACTGAGGAGTATATAAGGCAGTTCAATTTGACGCACCCTGATAACCGGATATCCATCTTTGACCTTGTGATTGCTGCTGCTCTTAAGACCATAAGGCTGAGGCCACAGATGAACCGCTTTATCGCAAACCAGACAATGTATCAAAGGAACTGTGTTACAGCAGCCTTTACGGTCAAAAAAGAATTCAAGGACGACGGGGATGAAACCCTTGCCAGGATTGTGGCCGAAGATTCAGATACTCTCGAATCAATTTGCTATAAGGTAAGACAACAGATCTCACTATGTAAGACCCAGGACGACGAGTCCACTCAGGCCATGAATATAATCAAAAAGATTCCCGGCAAGCACATTATCGGTGCCATAGCCAGATTCCTTGATAAGCACGGATGGATGCCCCAGTCGGTTATTGCCACTGATCCTTACCAGTGTTCCGTAGTACTTACCAATCTAGGTTCAATAGGCATGGATATCGGATATCACCACCTCATGAACTGGGGGACAAACTCGATATTCATAATAGTAGGAACCAAGAAGAACAATCCTCATTTTGATCAGTATGGAAATATAACCATGAAAAAAGAAATAGACCTTGCTTTCACTATTGATGAAAGAATCTCAGATGGATTCTACTACGGCCGTTCACTCAGGATGATGCGCTCCTTTATTGAGAACCCCGCTTTAATGGAACGTCCACTTTGCGAAGAATAATTTATTCAAATCCCAAAATTTGATATAATTATATTGCCAGAGCCACTTCTTGTTCGTATAAAAGAATATCAAAGGTTAATTAGCCGATTGTTTTATACATTTTTAGTGAGGTAAGCAATATGAAAAAAGATGGAAAAGACAATCTTTCCGCCGAATTAAAAGATAATGAAAAGCTTGGAGACACTCGTATCGAAGAGGAAAAGCTTGAAACAGTCACCGGCGGAGGCAAAACAGATATAAAGGCTTTGCTCGAGACTGCAGTAAAGATTTTGACAAAATAAGGGAGCAGTATTTCTACTGCTCCTTACATTTAGTCAGTGCCACGGTTCCGGTACGGGCTATTTCTACAATGCTTACACTCTTTAGCATTTCAATGAAAAGCTCGATCCGGTCGGAGGTATCGCAGATCTGAATTACCATCATGTTCTTGGACATGTCTACTATCTGTGCGTTCATGATCTGGCAATTTTCCATTATGTCCCTGCGATTTTCCTTATTATATTTTACCTTGATGAGCATGAGTTCTCTGTTGATACTCATGCTCTCTTTAAATGTCTTGACCTTGATGACATCAATCTTTTTATTGAGCTGTTTCTCTATCTGTTCAATAGTCCTCTCATCTCCCGTTGATACAATAGTCATACAGGACACAGCCTTATCCGCTGTCTCACCAACCACAAGGGAATCAATATTGAAGTTCCTTCTGGAGAAAAGACCTGCCACCTTTGAGAGCACGCCGGCTCTGTTTTCTACAAGTACTGAATAAATTCTCTTCATAAGCCACCACCCGGTAATCGATTTATCTAGTAAGTGCCATGGGGTCAACTAATACTTCCATGATTCCTGATGCATCATCCTTAAGGAAGGTCTCTATTTCTTTTGCAGAATCACTGTATCCGTCAACCTTGAAATATGCCATATCATAGGCTTTTGAAATATAGGAAAGATCAGGGTCACCTTTGAGCTCAACCATGGAATAATGATCCTCATAAGCATAGTGCTGATGCTCTCTCACCATCCCAAGGTAGCCGTTTTTCATAACCACGATCTTGACGTTTACTCCATACTGACGCATGGTTGCAAGCTCCATCATGGACATCTGGAAAGCACCGTCGCCAACAACCACAACGACCTGTTTGCTTCCATCAGCTATCTTGGCGCCTATGGCTGCAGGTATTGAATAGCCCATGGTCCCCATTCCGCCGGAAGTAAGGAATCTTCCATTCTTTACAATGTGATAAGCACAGGACCAAATCTGATTCTGGCCAACGTCCGCTACATAGATGGCATCATCCTTCATAGCCCTTGAAAGTGTCTTGATGAAAACCTCAGGATCCACAAAGCCCTCAGCAGCCGGAGCTCTGTCAGTCCTCATCTCCTCACGGTATCTTCTCAAGGTCTCCACCCATTCGTGGTGGTCATCGGGATGATCGTCGTGTTCCAATATGTCAGTAAAAATATGCTTGATATCTCCAACCAAAGGAATGGTTGGTCCGACATTCTTGCCGATCTCGGCAGGGTCCACATCGATATGTACCATTACCTTGTTCTCGGTAATAAGATCAGGCCTGTTTACTGCCCTGTCTGCCACTCTTGCCCCCACCATAAGAAGCAGATCCGATTCATTCATGGCTCTGTTGGCAAAGGCTTTACCATTGTTGCCCACCATACCAAAGTATAAAGGATGGTTGTCAGGCATAGCTCCGATGCCCATCATGGTAGAAACAACCGGAACATCATTGAGCTCAGCGAATCTAACCAGCTCAGCAGTAGCACCTGAGAGGTGCACACCACCGCCCACACAGATGATAGGTCTTTTAGCCTTCTCAACTTCCTTGATAACCTTCTTGATCTGAACCACATTACCCTTAACAGTGGGCTTGTAGGATCTCATGGATATGGTCTCCGGATAGACAAATTTCTCTGTAAGCTCAGAAGTCTGAACATCAAAAGGAATATCGATAAGGACAGGACCCTTTCTTCCTGTGCTGGCAATATAGAATGCCTCCTTGAATATCCTGGGGATATCATTGACATTCCTTATAAGGTAGCTGTACTTAACAAATGACTCCACAGCGCCTGTAATATCAGCCTCCTGGAAAACATCAGAGCCTATCATGTCGCTGTTTACCTGACCGGTAATGGCAACAATCGGAATGCTGTCTGCATAAGCTGTTGCTATTCCTGTTATAAGGTTTGTGGCACCGGGACCGGAAGTGACAGCACATACCCCGACCTTACCGCTTATCCTGGCATAGCCACTGGCACAGTGGGCTGCACTTTGTTCAGTCCTTATAAGTACGGTCTTTATGTCTGTATCAAGGATCTTGTTCCAGAAAGGATCGATGGCAACTCCGGAATATCCAAAGATAACCTCAGTATTTTCATTTTCAAGGCATTTTACTATTGCCTCAGCTCCAGTCATTGGTCTTCCTCCGTTCAGTCAAGATTAAGGATCTGTTTAACAAGTCTTACTGTATCTGCTGCGTCTGTGGAATATCCATCGGCGCCTATCTCATCTGCATAGTCCTGGGTAACAACCGCTCCTCCGATTATGATCTTGGCCTTGCACCCATTTCCTTTTGCATATTCTACCACATGCTTCATCTCTTTCATGGTGGTTGTCATAAGAGCTGAAAGAGCTATGATGCTGGCATCCTGTTCTTGGGCAGCTCTTATTATCTCTTCTCTTGGAACATCCTTTCCAAGGTCTATCACATTAAATCCGTAGTTCTTCAGCATCAGAGCCACCAGGTTCTTGCCGATATCATGAATATCACCGTGAACAGTGGCTATTATAACTGTGGGCAGAACCTTTGAATCGTCCCTGTCCTTAGCAAGGTGCGGCTCCAAAAGAGCTATGGACAGCTTCATGGCTTCTGCTCCTGCAATCAGCTGAGGAAGGAAGTACTTTCCCTTATCAAAAAGCTCGCCAACCTCGTTAATAGCAGGCATCAGAGCTTCATCAAGGACAGCTCTTGCTTCGATGCCGCCATCAAGGGCTTTTTGTGTGTCCTTTTCAATGGTGCGCCTTGCCCCTGTCAGTACATCCTTTTTTATTATAGCAATATAATCGTCCTCTTTTACAGTATCAGTCTTAACTTCTTTTGTCGCCTTTGAAGAATCAGCAGTATCTGAGTACCTTTCCATCCTCTGGATGTACCTGATATCAGCTCCTTCCTTGTTCCTAAGAAGGTCAGAAGCAAAGGCTGCGTTTACCAATAGCTCCTGGGAGGGATTGGCAATTGCCATGGTAAGTCCTCTTGAGATTGCCATTGTCAGAAACGCCGTGTTCACATTCATCCTCTGGGGAAGGCCAAAAGAAATATTGGACAGTCCACAGATTGTTCCAAAACCGTTTTCATGGCAAAAGCTGATGGTATCCAGAGTATTGTTGGCAGCTTCAGGATCTGCACCAACTGTTGCCACAAGTCCATCCACCACGATATCCTCAATTGTAAGGCCGTTTTCGTAGGCCTTTTCCGAAAGCTTTCTTATATTGCCTATCTTCTCCTCAAAGCTCTTTGGAAGTCCATCGGGGCTTAAGGGCAAAAGCACGAACATGGCGCCGTACTTTTTGGCAAGGGGAAGGAATGTCTCAGCCTTTCCCTTCTCTAAAGAAATGGAATTCATAAGCGCCCTCCCCGGGTAAATCCTGAGGGCAGCTTCCATTACCTCAGCACTGGAGGTATCTATGCAAAGAGGCAGATCCGTAATGGTTCCCACCTCCTCAAGAACGCTTAGCATCATCTCTTTTTCGTCAATACCGCTCATGCCCACGTTGATATCAAGGATTGAAGCACCTTCCTCCTCCTGATTTCTGGCAAACTCAGAAACCATGTCAAGGCTGCCTTCACGAAGCTGAGCCTGGAGCTTTTTCTTGCCGGTGGGATTGATCCTCTCACCAACGATCATGAACAGTCCGTCAAGATCAAAGGAAAGTCCACGCCTCTCAGAGGAAAGGTACCTTCTCCCGGAGATCTTACGGGGAATAGGATTCCCGTCAACATCCCTTATATCCGAAGATTTAACATCCTTATATTTCTCATTAAGTCCCTTTATAAAGTCGGGAGTAGTTCCACAGCATCCTCCTATAATTGATGCTCCGGCATTTATGAGCCGTCCAATCTCAGAAACAAAAATGTCACAGCTCATGTCGTAGGTTGTATTTCCCTCAAAGTCAACAGTAGGAAGTCCAGCGTTGGGCTTTGCAATTATAGGAATAGAAGTAACACCGGACATGGCTCTGATTACACTCTCCATCTTATCCGGTCCCGTTGAACAGTTGGCACCAACAGCCGCAGCTCCCAGCGCCTCAAGACAGATTGCCGAAGCCATGGCATCTGACCCAAAAAGAGTTCTTCCATCAGGCTCAAAGGTAAGAGTAACCATAACTGCCAGGTCACTTACTTCCTTGGCAGCAATAAGAGCTGCCCTGCACTCCTGAAGGCTCATCATGGTCTCCACCACAAGAAGATCACAGCCGGCTTCCTCCAGGATCTTTATCTGTTCCTTGTATACACAGACAAGCTCTTCAAAGTCAAGATCCCCGGTAGGCTTAAGCTGCTTACCTGTCATTGTAAGATCTCCTGCCACCAGGACACCTTCTCCAACAGCCTCCTTGGTCAGAGCAACAAGCTCAGAGTTTATCTCTTTTATCCGGTCCGCAAGGCCGTAATCCTCAAGCTTTATCCTGTTTCCGGTAAAGGTTGGAGCATAGACAATATTAGCCCCGGCATTTGCATAGGCTCTTTGAAGGTCTATCATAACCTGCCTGTGCTCCAGTATCCAGGCCTCAGGACAAACTCCCGCCGGCATTCCTGCCTTCATAAGGTTTGTGCCTGTTGCACCGTCCAAAAAAACTATCCTGTTATTACAAAACTCAAGAAACTGTTCTCTATTCATTCTTATTACCTTTCAGTAGATCAAAGAGAGGCTTTCCACCAAATATCAGCAGGCAGACCAGAATTACGGTAACAGGTCTTTGCCAATCGTTATACTGGGTAATCAAACCCTTCATGGACAAATAATCAAAGATAGCGATCACCAGCACATGATAATAGTAAATGTTGGAAGAAGCTCTTTTCCCTAATATGAACAGCGCTCCTCCACGATCGGGAATCGCCTCTGACAAAAAGAGGATTCCCACAACCACAATAAGGGACCCAATATATACTTCCTTTGAGTCTATCACAAACCGCTCAACTACGCTAAGGATAAATCCAAATATAATGGCTGCCACCGAAGGGATCAGGAACCTTGAAGTAAATTTGCCATAGGCCTCCTCTCCAAGCTCCTGTTTCTTTGCACAGACATAATCCGAAAAAAGTACCCCCATAAGAACAAAGGGCATCCCCACAAAGAGCCAGTTTCTCATAATAAACCAGGTAGATATGCTGATGCCAAAGGGTCTTATGGGATACCAGGTCTGTAGCGCCTCTCCGAAGTACATCATCCCTGTCAAAAGAACTATCAGCCACTTATACCATTTTCTAAGAACGGGGGCAAAGATCCAGATCAGAAGGTACACATACATAAGAGCAAAGAGATACCACATGTGGTCAAAGGTATAGGAGCCGTCGACGATGAACCTGCCGGTATTGAATAAAAGCAGGATTCCAAGCTCGTGGAGATTAAATTTCATCTTAAGCCACTCTAATATTGTAACTTCCGCGAAAAGATGATAAACAAAAGAAAACAAAAGATAAACAAGATAGACAACTGCAGTGACTTTGAAAAGGCGAAAGAGCCTTTGAAGGGTTCTTTTGCGAATGTCGGAAACCTCTATAAGAACCTTGCTCTCGTCCCTTGTTAAAAGAAATCTTCCTGACACAGCAAAGAAAAAGGGAACAGCAAACCTTGAAGCTGCTCCCACTACATGCCCGAAAATCCCCGGAAAGGGCGCATGAATAGTAATAACAAAGAGGCAGGCTATGAACTTTACAGCATAGATAAATCTGTTATCATTCTTGACAGACATATACCTTACTCCTGTCCCGTCTCTTCGCCGGATTCTTGTTCTGATTCTTCCTCGGTATCAGCTTCGGAATCTATGGTCGATATTTCATAGGTACTCTGGGTCTCAACAGAAATACCCTCTCCCTCAGGGACTTCGCCATGAAGGACCTGAAGCATCACCAGCACCCTGTTATTGGCTCTCTCATAATACTGGGAAGCAAGAGATTCGCTGTCCTCATCAAACTCACCGTCATAGGCCTGATGATAGAACTCATTGGCCTGCTCCATATAATCAGCTGCTTCCAGAGCAATATCGGAAATCCCTGAAAACTCCTCAGGGATTGGCGCAGCTGCCATAGTCTTATAGGATTCATTCATCTGATCCAGGTAACCAAGTAGTTCATTCTTGGCACCCTCAGACTCAGGGTCAATCCCATTGATAGAACTGTCGTAATAGGAAAGCCTGTCATAAAACTGTGTCATGCTCTCCTTATATGCCTCAAGCTCAGGATCTGCTTTTTTCCCGCAGCCGCAAAGACCGGCGGCACTTATGCAAATTGCTCCAAAAAAAGCGGTCCCCTTTAATAAACTCTTTTTTAAATCCAAAATCATCCACCAACTTTACTTTTATTTACTCCTGATACTTGGAAGCAGCCTTAAGTCTCGTTAAGGCTCTGGCAAGACCTGCCTGGGATTTCTTGTACTCCTTTATGGATTGTTGCTGCAAAAGATGCTCCATGGCAAACTCATAAGCCTCCTGAGCTCTTCTTTTGTCAATCTCCTCAGGTCTTTCCACTGTATTTACGATAACTATGCATCTGTTATCGGTGGTAAACTGAAGCGTTCCAATACTGGCTACTCCCACAAGCCAGTTTCCATCAGGTTTTTTGATATTAATGATGCCGTCGGATAAAGCAAGGATCAGTTCCTCATGCCCGTAGAGGAAAGCCATCTGGCCATCTTCGCAGGGAACTATTATCTCTAAAGCACCATCGTCATAAAATGTACCATTAACAGACATGACCTGTAAATGGAAAATTTTATCTTTTTCATCACTCATAGCTTTAAGCCTCTATCTGTTTGGCCTTTTCCACCACATCATCAATGGTCCCCACATTGAAGAATGCTGCCTCGGGATACTTGTCCATCTCTCCGCCTATAATAGCCATAAAGCCTTTTATGGTCTCGGAAAGAGGAACATATTTGCCGGGAAGACCGGTAAACTGCTCTGCTACATGGAAGGGCTGTGACAAAAACCTTTGTATCTTTCTGGCTCTGTAAACTGTGGCCTTATCCTCCTCTGAGAGCTCCTCCATACCAAGGATTGCGATGATATCCTGAAGCTCCTTGTATTTCTGAAGTATCTCCTGAACCTTCATGGCAGTCCAGTAGTGGGCTTTGCCAACAATAGATTCCTCAAGTATCCTGCTGGAGGACTCCAAAGGGTCAACCGCCGGATATATACCCTGCTCAACAATCCTTCTGGAAAGAACCGTTGTTGCATCAAGATGAGCAAAGGTCGTAGCAGGAGCCGGGTCCGTAAGGTCATCGGCGGGAACGTATACCGCCTGCACGGAAGTTATTGATCCGTGCTTGGTGGAAGCTATCCTCTCCTGCAAAAGTCCCAGATCAGTAGCCAGTGTAGGCTGATATCCAACTGCTGAAGGCATTCTTCCAAGAAGAGAAGAAACCTCTGAGCCTGCCTGTACAAACCTGAAGATATTATCAATAAACAAAAGGACGTCTTTATTCTTCACATCCCTGAAATATTCCGCCATGGTAAGGCCGGTCTCGGCTACCCTCATTCTTGCTCCCGGAGGCTCATTCATCTGCCCGAAGACCAGAGCAGTCTTTTCAATAACTCCGGACTGGCTCATCTCCATCCAAAGATCATTTCCCTCACGGGATCTCTCACCAACTCCCGTAAAAATAGAATATCCGCCGTGCTCCGTGGCAATATTCTGGATAAGCTCCTGGATAAGAACAGTCTTTCCAACTCCCGCTCCGCCAAAGAGACCAATCTTTCCGCCCTTTGAATAAGGGGCCAAAAGATCTATTACCTTAATTCCGGTCTCAAGGACCTGAACAACCGGGCTCTGATCCACAAGCTTTGGAGGCTTACGGTGTATGGACCACTTCTCCTGGGTTTCTACTATCCCTTTTCGGTCGATAGCATCTCCAAAGACATTAAACAGTCTTCCAAGGACCTGTTCTCCCACAGGAACACTGATAGGTCCGCCCATGGACACTACCTCCATATCCTTGGATAGTCCCTCGCTTGGAGAAAGCATGATGCAACGAACTATATCATCTCCAATGTGCTGGGAAACCTCCATGACCTTCCTGCTACCCTTAACCTCAACAGTAAGAGCATCACTGATATAGGGAAGATCACCATCTTCAAATTGTACATCCACTACAGGTCCCATAACCTGTAATATACGTCCGTTTTTCACTGTTTAACCTCTTGCCTCTTTGTGGCCCTTGTCTTTGCTTCCTTACTTCGTTTAAGCGCTTTTGCTCCGCTGACAACTTCCGTGATCTCCTGGGTTATCATGGCCTGGCGCTGCCTGTTATAGTGTCTTTTAAGGTCATTTATCATAGCCTGGGCATTTTTATTGGCCATATCCATAGCCTGCATCCTGGAATACTGAACACTGCAAAAAGCCTCCACCAATACGCCGTAGATGATCCCGGTAATATAGTTTGGAACAATGTTATCCAGAATAGCTGAAGGACTGGGTTCCATAAGGAACTCATCATTTATTCTTCCGGGTCTTGCCTGGACTTGTTTTTTCAGCTCTTCAATAAACTCCAGTGGAAGCAGTTTTTCGAATCTGGTCTCACAGGCGCTTCCTGTCATTGCTGTGTATGCAATGTAGAACTCATCTATTCTTCTGTTTATGTAATCATCAACAATCTCAGCGGATATCTTCCTGGCCCTGTGGAGAGTCGGGTTCTGGGAGGTAAACATAAAGGACTGCTCCACCGGAATATTCCTTGAAAGGAAGTGATACCTTCCAACCTCACCAACCACAAAGAGCTTATGCTCTCCCTTGTCATCCTTGAGCTTATCCTCAACTGCCCTTATGACATTGTGGTTATAAGAGCCGGCAAGTCCCTTATCATCAGTAAATATAATGTAGCCCCTGCGTTTCTTTTCTTCAGGAATCTCTCCTCTTCCCTCCAAAAAGATATTTTCAACGCCCTCAGGAAGGTGAGTCATAACTGTGTTGATCATATCCTTGGTGGCATAGAAAAAAGGCTCTGTATCCGTCAGCATCTTCCGGGCTTTTCTAAGCTTGGTGGAAGAAATAAGATACATGGCATTTGTAATTTTCATTGTGTCAGAGATACTTCCGATTCTCTCTTTTATCTCTTTTATATTTGCCAATTTAGTTTTCCTGTGGATTTAAGGTCTTGTTAAACTTATCAATCTCATCAAAGATCTTCTTTTTGAGCTGTTCCGAAAGATCCCCACTCCTTTTAAGTTCCGAGCATATATCCTTCATAAAGGAGTTGAAGTGATTAATGAGCTTTTCTTTGTACTCTTTGACGTATTTTACCGAAATCCAATCCATTCTGCCTGAAGTGACAGCAAGCAGGATAATAACCTACTCATGCATAGCCAGAGGGTGCTCAAGAGGCTGCTTTAACAGCTCCATAAGGATATTTCCATGGTTAAGCTGCTTTTTGGTCACTTCGTCAAGATCCGAGGAGAACTGCGTAAATACAGCCATCTCTCTGTACTGGGCAAGATCAACCCTTATACTTCCTGTAGCCTTCTTCATTGCTTTGGTCTGAGCTGAAGATCCCACACGGGATACAGAAAGACCCACGTTTACAGCCGGTCTCATTCCCTCAAAGAAAAGATCGCTCTCCAAAAAGATCTGTCCATCTGTAATGGAAATGACGTTGGTAGGAATATAGGCAGAAACATCCCCTGCCTGGGTTTCTATTATAGGAAGCGCTGTCATTGAGCCTCCTCCAAGATCTGAAGAGAGTTTACTGGATCTCTCCAAAAGTCTTGAATGAAGGTAGAATACGTCTCCCGGATAAGCTTCTCGTCCCGGTGGCCTCTCCAGCAGCAGCGAAAGTGCCCTGTAGGCCACAGCATGCTTGGAAAGGTCATCATAGACCATGAGCACATCCTTGCCCTGATACATGAAGTACTCACCCAGAGCTGTTCCGGAATATGGTGCAATATACTGAAGGGGCGCAGGGTCTGATGCTGTGGAACTCACCACAATGGTGTACTTCATGGCGCCGTTATTTTTAAGGGTCTGGATGATTTTGGCAATAGTTGATGCTTTCTGACCGATCGCCACATAAATGCA
>DFGW01000055.1 GCA_002372465.1 Butyrivibrio sp. UBA3740 | reverse complement strand
TTCTGAACCATCTCCATGTTCAATAAAATGCTCATTCCTAAGTCTCTTGATTACAGCTTCCTTGCCATAGTCTTCTTTAAACATGTGACCAACAAAAGGAATGACCAGATCATCGCACATTCCCTCCATTGTTCTAAAAGCATCATCATATGCGCTTTCAGAATAATATACATCTTGCTTTTTCTCGTTCAATACTTCTATATTCCTCCCGTTTATCATTTTGTAACGCAGTCATACACAGGAAAGAAATAAGAATACTCCAAGAAGTAATAAGATCATTAGAACAGAAAGTCATTGTATCAATTGTATTACTTATAATAATCATGGGAATAATCCGGCGAACGCCTTGATCACTATGCATGAAAGAATTACTCAGCTACATTAACACAAATCGAGCCTGGTGTAAAGAGTAGCACAAAGTTGGTCTCTGGGGGACGGAGTCATGGGACCATTTTTCAGCGCAAAAAAGGACATCCAGCCAAGGATGCCCTTATTTTCCTTATTCTTTTATTTAGCGACCCTCTTCAGAAGCGCGATATACGCCTTGTACCTGATCCTGAACCCGGCATCCGAGGTGATCTTCTCAAGAGCCTCATCGCTGATTCCCGGATTCTTGGTCACAAGCTTTGCGACACGCCAGTCCTTGTCATTCTTAAGGTTCAAAAGAGCTTCCTCGGGAGCGTTGGGATTCCTTACAACATTCTCCCTTACAATCCACTCCTCATCCTGTGAAAGGCGAAGCAAAGCTTCCTTGGGAGCACTCTTGTTACTGGCAACAGCTTTCCTGATATATGCATCGTTGTAACCGGATAGATATTCAAGGACATTTTCCGGGGCACTGACATTCATGGCCACGTTCTCACATACTCTCCAGTCCTCATCCTTTGCAAGTTTTGAAAGCACCAGATCGGGGGTCTTCTCATTTCTAGCTACGGCCTTTCTGACATAGCCGTCATCGTCCTCTGCCAAATGTCTTAAAATGCTGTCGGAAGCATTTTTATTTTCCGCAACAGAAGTACGTATGGACTGCTTACCATCATTAGACAGTTTCTCCAGAAGTTCCTGGGATGTATTGGGATTCTCTGCAACTGCTCCTCTTACGCTGGTCTCTCCATCATTTAAAAGAGCATTTAGAATATTCAAAGGAGCCTTTTCATTTCTGGCAACATTCTCGCGGACTGCACCTGAACCATCACGGGCCAGAACTGTGAAGGTAGCCTCTGAATTTTTGCTGTTTGCTGCTGTAGCAGCTCTTACCTCGTCATCTTTGTCTCTTGCAAGCTTATCAAGGACAGACGCTGAAACATTAGGATTCTGTGCAACAGAAAGTCTTACCGAATCCTCCTTATCTTCAGAAAGCTTCTCCAGTACAGTAGCTGGCGTTCCGGGATTGCCTGCAACTCCGCTCCTTACCACATCATTGGCATCTAAGGCAAGCTTTTCCAGGGCACTTGCCGGAGTATTTATATTTTTAGCCACTCTGTATCTGATAACATCGCTCCCATCATTGACGAGACTCTCCAGAATCTTCACCGGTGTATTGGCATTTTCCGCAACTCCCCAGCGAACGGCATCATTAAGATCCTTAGCAAGAAACTCAATAGTCTCTAAGGAAGCATTGGGATGCGCTGCAATTCCGCGAAGGACTGCAAGGTTTGTCTTATCCATTTCGTAGAGCTTATCAAGAACTTCAGTGGGGGTATCCTCATCTCGTATGATGTCCTCACTGACAACATTCCACTCCGCGTACTTGTAATCATGGTCAAAAAGTTCCAGTACATCACTGATCAGTTTGCTGTATTCCATAATTATCCTCCAATTTAGCGATACAATGATGAGCAGCCCAAAAGATTATATATATATATAATCATAATACATTTAAAAAAAGAACGCTAGACATGCAATAACGCTGAAGTATAATTACCATATATACTTTGAAAAAGGCGGAATTTACCAATGATGATACAGGATATTGCACCAAGAAAGCTTTACAACCACTTTGTTCCGGACTATACCCCGAAGGAAGGCGATCATGTCTTTTCCTTTAAAGATGGAGACCTCCTTATGAGCTTTACTGAGGATAAGGTCTGTTTCCCTACTGTGGCAGATTATCCTTCGGATGCGGTAAAAGAACTTGTTTATCTCTTTTCAGTTGATGAGGAAGTATTCCTGTTGCTAAGAAAAGAAGTCGCTCCTCCCGAAGGTTTCTCATATCAGAAGCTTAAGGTACTCAGGGATAAATACTTCCTACCAAAAGAATATGTATTTGCTGCCTTCACAGCTTATCAGCTGAATGACTGGTATTCTGTAACCAGATTTTGCGGCAAATGCGGAAGTCCAAACGAAGATGATAAGCTTGAAAGGGCCCGTACATGCCCGCATTGTGGCAACAAGATCTATCCCAGGATAAATCCTGCGGTGATAATCGGTGTCACAGATAAGTCCACCAACAAGATTGTTCTCACCAAATACCGCACAGGCTTTGGTCATAATGCCCTGGTTGCCGGCTTTACAGAGATCGGTGAAACCCTTGAAGAGACTGTGGCGCGTGAGGTCATGGAGGAGGTTGGTCTAACTGTTACCAATATCCGCTACTATAAGTCCCAGCCCTGGGGCATCGCCAGCGACATCCTGGCAGGGTTCTTCTGCGACGTTACAGGAGACTCCCAGATCAAAATGGACGAATCAGAGCTTAAGTACGCTGAATGGGTCAGTCCTGAAGATATTGTGCTTCAGCCACTTGAATACAGCATGACCAATGAGATGATGAAGCTATTTAAAGACAAAGGCTATAAAGGGACAGTAGAATGATCTACTGCCCCTTCTTTTTGGATTTATTATATTCTATTTCTGATCAGATCATGCCATCAGCATTCTGAACATCTCAATAACCTGCTCTTTTGTTGCTTCTCTTGGGTTGCCGGGATAGCAAGCATCGTTGAGAGCATCTGTAGCCAGAGTATCAAGGTCTTCCTCTTTGATCTTATCAAGAGTTGTAGGAATTCCAACATCAGCAGAAAGCTTCTTAACTGCTGCGATAGCTGCGTCTCTGTACTCTTCCTGTGACATGTCGTCAACGCCCTTAACTCCCATTGCTCTTGCAACTTCACGAAGTCTCTCACCTGTATACTCGCGGTTAAACTCCATGGAGATAGGAAGGAACATTGCACATGCTACGCCGTGAGGTGTGTCATAGTGAGCTGAAAGTGTATGAGCCATAGCGTGGTCAATTCCAAGGCCTACATTGGAGAAGCCCATTCCTGCAATGTACTGTCCAAGAGCCATTCCTTCACGTCCTGACTGCTTGTTCTCTACTGCATCACGGAGATTCTCAGAGATAAGTCTGATAGCCTCCAGATGGAACATATCTGTCATCTCCCATGCTGCTCTTGTTGTGTAGCCCTCAATTGCATGTGTAAGAGCATCCATACCTGTAGCAGCTGTAAGTCCCTTAGGCATTGAAGCCATCATATCAGGATCAACAACAGCAACGATAGGCATATCGTGGGTATCTACGCAAACGAACTTTCTTTCCTTCTCAACATCTGTGATAACGTAGTTGATTGTAACTTCAGCAGCTGTTCCGGCTGTTGTAGGAACAGCAATGATCGGAACGCAAGGGTTCTTGGTGGGAGCAACTCCCTCCAGTGAACGTACATCAGCAAACTCAGGGTTTGTAATGATGATACCGATTGCCTT
>DFGW01000220.1 GCA_002372465.1 Butyrivibrio sp. UBA3740 | reverse complement strand
TCTTGCAAAGATCCACTCACGGAAATGGTAGTTGACCTTCTCTCTGGCAACACCCATATCCACAAGCTTCTTAGTAATAGCTTTCTTGGCTTCCTCAACAGTCAGTCCGTCGAATTCCTCAGAATTCATAAGGATGCATCCCTTGCCAAGGTAATCCTGTTTCTCAAAGGCATGACCTGAAATATCTACAGTGCCTTCTGCATTGTTGATAACCTGGATAAGCGGAAGCTTGTGAACCTCTGCATATTCAAAGTCTCTCTGGTCATGAGCAGGAACAGCCATAACAGCACCTGTTCCATAGCTGGCAAGAACGAAGTCTCCGATGAAAAGAGGTACTTCCTTGCCATTTACAGGGTTGATGGCATAAAGGCCTTTAAGAGGACATCCTGACTTGGTCTTGTTAAGGTCAGTACGATCAAGGTCGTTCTTCTTAAGTGTCTCATCGATATATGCCTGAACCTCTTCAGGGTTCTCTACGCGGTCCATAAGTCCCTTAACGATATCCCCGTCGGGAGCAAGAACCATAAAGGTAATTCCGTAAATTGTCTCGATACAGGTTGTGAAGATTGAGAACTCTCCGCCACCAACGATCTTGAAGTCTACCTCTACACCTGTTGACTTACCGATCCAGTTGCGCTGTATCTCCTTGGTTGACTCAGGCCAGTCGATCTCGTTAAGGCCGTCCAAAAGCTCCTCGGCAAAAGCCTGCTGGTCGATTACCCACTGCTTCATCATCTTCTTGACAACAGGGTATCCGCCACGCTCAGACTTACCATCTATAACTTCATCATTGGAAAGAACTGTTCCCAGTTCCTCGCACCAGTTAACAGGCATATCAATATGCTTGGCATATCCGGCTTCATAGAGCTTCTTGAAAATCCACTGAGTCCACTTATAGAACTTGGGATCACTGGTTGCGATCATCTTGGACCAGTCATAGTCAAATCCAAGTTCCTTAAGCTGTTTTGAGAAGGTCTCGATGTTCTTCTCTGTAAATCCGGCAGGATGATTACCTGTTGTTACAGCATACTGCTCCGCAGGAAGACCAAAAGAATCATATCCCATGGGATGCAGTACGTTATAGCCCTGCATTCTCTTCATACGGGACATAATATCTGTTGCTGTATATCCTTCCGGATGTCCGGCATGGAGTCCTACTCCTGAAGGATATGGGAACATATCCAAAGCATAATACTTGGGCTTGGAAAAATCCCAGACATCTGTCTTAAAGGTATCGTGGGCTGCCCAATACTCCTGCCACTTCTTCTCCACCGCGTGGTGATTGTAAACTTCTGCCATAACTGTGCTACTCCTTAATTTCTTTCTTATTAAATGTGTTTTTCCAAAACAGACTATTTACAAATTTTACAGCTATTTCCCTGTGATTGCAACCAAAAGGCGAAGGCTACTACGCCTCCGCCCAAAGAATTTACGATTCGTGTTTAATAGAGCTTGCTGGTTCCGTTTATGGACAGCTCGGGATAACCCTTTTCAAGGCCTTCCTTTATAACCCCTTCAGGATCCCTGTCAGTATGAAAGGTTGCAACTCCGTACCCAAAGTCCACCAGTTCTATGCCGTACAGGTCAGCTATCTTCTGTGCTTCTTCCTTTGTCTCTGCAAGGCACAAAAGTTCTGCACCTTCGGTTACCTCCTGCTCATCGCCATAAGCAGGATCAGTCTGCTGATCTTGAGGGGCAGAATCGTCCGAAGCAGAAGATGCAGCGCCTGAAGGCTGCGCCGGGGCAGGTTCAGCCGCGCTTCCACAGCCCAGCAGGGTAAAAAGAGATGTGACCATGGCAAGGGCTACCACTATGAATTTTCTGAAAGTTTTCTTTAACATCTTTTCCCTCAATAGCCAACATAAACCTGTATTGTTGTCTTTTTGTTAGAACCATCCTGTGCTGTAATGGTAAGAGTTGCATTTCCTTTGTTCATCCCCACCACCTGAACCTTTTTAGGATCGTTGTTATAGGGCACGATTCCAAATGCTATATCGGGATTACTGCTGGCAACGACGTACTCAGGCTTTTCTCCACTACTTAAGTCCCGCATTCCCTCATAGTCATCCACGTTAGTCCTTATCTCAACCACCTGAGTCTTCCTGGGTCTTAGATCCACGCGATTCTCAGGATATCCTAGCTTATAGCTCTTTACTGCCTCTCTGACGAGGTATCGCTTAGTGTCACTATACCCTGTTCCATCTGTGGCTGAAGCCTTCACAACTACAGCAATATAGTCATACATGCTTCTTTCCCCCAGACTGTAATCAGCGTATTTTTCAAACCTCTTGATGGAGTTATTCATAGCAGCCGCACTGTTAGGTGTAACCTTCCCCTTAGAGAAGTAGTAGAACAGGCCGTTGTTCTTGCAGTAGGTTACAACCTTCTTTGCCTTGGCTTCTGCCTCCCGGGT
This sequence comes from Butyrivibrio sp. UBA3740, assembly GCA_002372465.1. Classification (GTDB taxonomy): domain Bacteria; phylum Bacillota; class Clostridia; order Lachnospirales; family Lachnospiraceae; genus Butyrivibrio. The sequence continues at coordinate 9,805 of DFGW01000220.1, read as the reverse complement.
GCTATAGGATGCATCCTCATAGGCTTCAATAAGGGCATCTTCAAGAGTCCGGAATCTTCCACCGGCATAGACCTCATAGTCATAATCCCACTTAACTTTTGAAACGGTAGGTGTTCCATAGGCGCTGCCCACACTTACCCTTGCCTTGGTGGTATATCCCCTGGCTATGTCTGCATAGGGCCCTTTTGCCACGCCGGTGTATCTTCCACGGTAGGTCAGGTTGTTGGCCACCTCGATACGTATTTCGGAAACAGGTTTGATAACAGTGACTTTTACACTGGCTTTTTTACCTGAGCCATCAAGTGCTGTACAGGTAATCTTAGCGCTTCCGGGCTTAAGTCCTTCAACAAATACCTTGCCATCAGGGTCTACCCATACTATCGCAACCTTTTCGTTGCTACTGGTCCACCTGGCAAAAATCTGATCAGAGATATCGACGGGCACGCCACCCAAGGTGCAGAAGACTTTACTTGTCAATTCAATCCTGTTCTCTGTATAGTCGTTATTCTTGATAATATCTGTGTCATAGAGCCTGAAGGCTGTCAGCTTCTTGGTGCCGTCATAGCCCGGAAGGTTATATACCTCCTTCATGTCTTCGGGGATGTCCTCCCCGGCGTATATGCCAACGGACCCTGTCCTTGCTTTGGATATCTCAAATCTGTAAACTTCGCTCTTTGCAGGATTGACAGCCGGCTCACTGCCGTTGTCTGTCGCCAGAGCCACAAGGCCAACCCGGGTTCCCACAAGGGCGTCCCGCTCTGCCACCTTCACTACGCCGGTAGTCTGATTGATGGTCACTCCCTCAGGTCCTTCTCCATCTGCATAAAGGTTCCCGGTCTCAGGATCTGCAAGATACCATTTCACGGCCTTATTGTTGGTTCTAGAAGGCAGGACTGTCGCCCTGTACGTAGCTTTTGTTCCAAGAGCCACGTTGAACTGACCGTTAACTGTAACAGTCTCCGCCAACTGAAGCACCTTTATAACTACGCTTGCAGACTTTTTCGAGCCGTCCTGAGCTGTTGCGGTAATGACCGCCGTGCCCTTGCCAACAGCTTTTACTATAGCCACGTTAGGATCAGTTTCATCAGTTTCTACTGTGGCAACACTTGTATTTCCGGATTTAAAAGAAACATAGGTGCCATTAAAGGCTCCGGTCTTGTCGCAGGGCTGTGCAATGATCTTTGTGGTATTTTGGTAAGTTCCCTTTGCCGTTGTTGCTATGACCCTGGAATAATTTGGATCCACGACTGCGGTTACTTTAGCTGCCCTGTCATGAACCTCAAAGGCTAAACAGCCATAGATGGTATCTCCATCTTCATCTACAGCCCCGTCCTTTGCTCTCGCCCTGGCATAGATAAGTCCATCCGGGGTTATCCCATTTGCAACAGTAACAAGTCCGTTATTTGGATTTATCGTAATGCCTTCGTAGGTCTTACTCTTTTCAGGATCTTCAGGGTCGGCAGGATCTGCAAAATCCCAGGTCACTCCCCTGTTATTGGCAGTTCCCGGAAGTACAGATGCTGTAAAGGTTGCACTTCTTCCCGCAGCTACATACTTCTGGCCTTTTACCTTAATGGATGTGACATGCTGCGCCACAGTAACCTTGAGCACAGCCTTCTTGCCGGATCCATCCCTTGCTGTACAGGTAATATTGGCAACTCCCTTGGCAAGGGGAACCAGGGTCACAAGGTTAGGATTAGCTGCATCTGTTTCGCAATAAACAACCTTGCTGTTACTTGAACTCCAGGCAGGAGCAATATAATTCACACCGCCATCTGCGCTTGTCTGAACAGCGCTTATTTGCATCGAATTTTCTTTTGCATATAAAGTCGCAGAAGTTATTGGAACTGAAGCTTCCGTTACCAGGCTGCCTTCATATAGCTTAATGCTCTGAACTTTTCTATTAGCATCGGGAACCACTTTAAGTGTAACCCTGGCATACTTGCCTGACCCGTCAAGGACCTTGCAGGTAATGGTCGCATTACCAACGCCAACAGCTTTTACCTTGGCATAGGGTAGTTCTCCGTCTCCGCTTATGGCAATTACCCTGGCAACAGCTTCGTTGGAGGAAATCCACTGAAGGGACTTATCTGCATAGGAATAGTTCTGGTTTGTCAAAAGGTCATGACCGGCAGTGTCAAACATGGAGGACACATTTACCACTGAAAGGTATGGCTTGTCCTCATCGCCGGCATAATCTTCACCGTAGTCCAAAGTAAGAGTAGTCCTTGAGGCTTGTACGCCAATGGACTTAACAGGATATATTCCGGTGACTTCAATGGAGGCATAGGTCGTAGCTCTTCCATCTGCCGTGGTGCAGGAGATATTAATAATCCCCTGTTTCCCGGAGACCGTGGTAAGAATTCCCTTCGATGAGTCAATCTTTGCTCCCGATAAATCACCTCCTGAATAGCCCTCTATTCTCCAGATAACCTTCTGGGAAACAGCCTTGGTCTTATCGTCCGATTCCACAGTAGCATTAAGAGTAACGCTCTTTCCTGCCACCATCTTTTGAGGCACATTGTTTATGGTAACTGTTATGGTATCCTCCAGGGCCTCAGCCTTGGTCTCAAGAGATGGGTCCACGTAAAAGACAAGTGTGCTCACTTTTCCCATTACGCCCATGCCCGTAACTGCTGCAGCCTTAAGGGTTACCTTCTTCCTTCCTGTCAGCTCACCTGTAAGGTCGTTTACGGTAATCTCTCCCTGCGCAACCTCACCGTTTAATACATTGCCGTTGTATACGGAGGGTGCCTTTCCGTTGGTGGTAAATACAATCTTTGTGTTATTGTTGGCCTGCGCTGCTCCGCCAAAGTTGAGGGGAGTAAAAGAAATCTGAGAGTCGCTGGCAACATCATAGGAAAGGGTATAGGTTGATCCCTCCTGAACTTCTCCCACAACGGTCCTGTTATCAACATCATCATCCACAAAGTCATCGTTTGCCTTAACGGTAATCCTCGGAGCAGTAGTATCTCCGTTAAAGAGCTTGGCAAGGTCAATAATACCTGCCCCTGTGCCGTCACCGGCAGATCCGGTAACAGCTCTTTTCAGAACTCTCTCCATGGTATCCGGATCCACATGACCCACAGCACTCATGTACAGAGCACAGGCACCGGATACTATTGGTGTTGCCATGGAAGTTCCGCTGTCAGTAACGTACGCGTCATACTCATCATAATCAGCTGAAAATATCTTGCTTCCCGGCGCAGAAATATCTGCCCATTCTCCATAATTGGAAAATGACGAGCGATTACCCGAAGCATCCACAGAGCAAACTCCAATGACATGGTCGTAAGCCGCAGGGTAATTCATGGTGTTATTCCCATCATTTCCCATGGCAGCTACGATAGTAACGCCGTTTTCATAGGCATTTCTTACGGCGGTCTCATAGCTTTGTGAGTAGGTCAGACTTCCAAGACTTAAGTTGATTATGTCTGCCCTTGTTCCGCTTCCTTCCGATTCATCTTTATCGCTGGCAGCATAGTTTATTGCCCTGATTATCGAAGCATCTTCAACATTTCCACGACTTCCGTAGGAAGCCTTCATTGCAAGAATGTTTACTCCGGGAGCCACTCCTGCTCCAAGATTTCCGTTTATCCTGCCTGCCAGGATTCCGGCCACGTGGGTGCCATGTCCTATAATGTCGTTTTCAGATTCGGTGGTACTTGGATGAAGCTCTTTATACACATATTTCTGTGTGACGGTAGGCTGATTATCTGCCCAGGGGTCATTTATAAAGTCATAGTGACCAGGGGTTATTCCGGAATCAATAACTGCTACGGTTATGTCTGAAGTTCCGGTGGTAACTCCCCAGGCAGAGAAGGTATTGATCATGTCATGGTGCCACTGATAGCCATCACTTTCAGGGTTTAAAAATGTATCCTGAATCCCATCTACCCACCATCTGTCAGAAAAGCCGTTATCAGCAGGTACCTCAGCACCGGCAGTCATGAGCTTGGAGGAACGAAGAAGCATATCCACATCCTCAACAGGCTCTGTATCATAAGTCAGGTAGTTGGGCTCTATGAATGGAAGCTCCAGGTCCTCATCAAGACAATATGCGAAGGCATCATAAACAGAAAGCCCACTGTCTGCAAGGCTTATGGTTGCAAGGCCATAGGAGTAATCAAGCACTACTCCTGAATAAGCCTCTGCTATAAGCTGAGCATCTTCGTCGCTATCAACCAGCGTGATTACCTGGTCTTTTACGTAGTCTTCACCTTCTACAAGGTCCTTCAAGTTCTCAAGACAGTCGTGCTCTCTGGCGCTTCCCTTCATCTCCAGCTGAGACCTAGAAAGCACATACCCTTCAGGCATTCCCTTTATACCCTCCGGAAGACTCTTTTCCTCGAGAAGGTCTTTTTCGCCGGCACCATTTTCTAAGGTATCTTCAGCAGATTCCATGTCTGCGTCAGTATCTTCTATCGTCTCCTCTTCTGATTCATCCCGGATTCCCTCGGCCGAAAAATCCATACCCTCCTCAGGTTCGTTTTCTATATCATCCTCGCCACTTACTCCTGCCTCAGATGAGTCGTCTTTTTCTCCATCCGTTGTCCCGGATTCATCAGAAAGCTCTGCGCTATCGCCATCACCTTCTGATCCTTCTTCTGCCATTGGCTCTCCGGTTTCCCCCATCAAAACAAGTCCTTCGTTCTCCCGAGACAAAGGCTGCGACTCATCTAAAGGTTCTGAAGCCACAGCCACGTTTCCCGACTGGATTATCATGGCGGCTATCAGCACCGAACTTATTAAATTCTTGAAACCCTTTCTTACCATCCTGTAATACCTCAAATCTATATACTACAAAAAACCCGAGCCATTTCTGGCCCGGGATGTAATGAATGCATTTTCTATGAAGTGCCATTAATATATTATCGCAGTTACTGAAGGTTTATTCAATAAACACAAAATTAAAATCATTACGGAATTGTAAAGGTTTTTGCAGGTTAAGACATCTCAGAGCATTTGTTGCTATGACAAAACTTTCCATACTTCCTCCGCCACTAGTACTGCCATGTACAGTTTGTAGGCATAGCGAGATTTCTGGGCGGGAACAGTACAATGAAAGACTTGCGATTTATCTTTTCCCTCAAGGGCAAAAAAGACTTCTCCAGGGACAGAGTCTGCATTGGAGGGATCCACATTGCCAAAACTCCCCGTAATTCCTACAGATATATCCGCATTATACTTCTTTCTGCAGGCAGATGCCATAGCCAGAGCAGTTTCAGGAGAGTAAACTCCATGCTTATCTATTATCTCTTTGGGGACGCCCTCCATGATCTTGGCTTCATTGCTGTAGGTTATACATGCGCCCTTCAGGATGGCAGAGGAGCCTTCCGTGTCGGTTATGAGGGAAGCTATCTGGCCTGAGGTACAGCTCTCCATGGTGGTAATGGTGAGGCCTTTTTCGATCAGGGTCTTAGTCAGGGCTTCGTATTTTCCCCGTACCAAAGCTTCATCTATATCAGCGAAGCCACCGATGATCTCGGTGGCTCTTAAAGTGTTATCACTCATGATTACTCCTTACTTGGTTGTATCATTCAGATAAAAGTCCAGCACTCTCTGACGGTAGTCAGGAGCCGTATCAAAAGAAGCATGACCAAAGCCTGTATACATATAGAGCCTGAACCCCTGCTTCTCATCAAGCTTTTCTGCGATCTCCATGGTGGAATCCGAGTCAAGGACCGCATCCTCAAAGGTCCCGGTTGTAAGCACCGGACACTGAATATCATCCAGTCTGTCTGTGACGTTGAAGTTCCTCATACCGGATGCGATTATAATGAATTTGGCCAGCTCCTCATCAGTTACAGTCTTACTGGTCTCTCTGAAATAGTCTTTGAACTGCTCAAATACAGCAGGTGGATAAACCTTCTGCCCAAAGCTCAGATACAGACCCTCTTTGTCGCCCTTCTTTGCCAGGTCTATCCAGGACCGGATTCCCTCGTACTGCTCTTTAGTAACTCGCGGAGATGTGGAACCCACAGCCAGCTTCTTTACCAGCTCCGGATGCTCTATGGCAATGGTCATAGCAATCATTCCGCCCTGGGAAGCACCAAAAAGATATATGTCAGTAAGGCCAATTGCTTTTATAGCCTCCGCTGTGTCTTTTGCCATGTCATATACACTGTACTTCTCCGGTACCTCTTTTCTCCTGTCAAAGAGATAGGTGGTGAAGTCATCCTTGAAAAGTTCAAAGCCTGCTTCCACGTCATTTGCAGCGCCCATTACGCTCTGTATGCTAAGCCCCGGGATCATGACAAAGGTCCTTGGTCCGCTTCCGAACTTGCAATATTCCATTTCAAAACCATCGGTCTTAACAGTACCTAAAAAAGCCACTCAGTCACCTCCTAATCATCCGATTGCTTTAGCAAGCTCTCCCTTGGCAACAACAGCAAGGTTCTGAGTTGCACGGGAAATAGCAGTATAGAGGCAGTGCTTTCCAAGCTCATCATCGGGATAGCTTTCAACATCACCGTCTGCCAGTATCACATTATCAAACTCAAGCCCCTTGGCAAGAGGAAGCTCAATAAGGAAGGCTCCGCTCTTTGGCAGAGAGTCGTGCTCCGCTACCGTTTTGGGAGCATCCTTTCCAAGGCCGTCACTGATCTTCTCAAGAGTAAATCCGTCTCTGCAGATGATGGCTGTAAGCCCCTCTTTTTTCTCAAAGTCACTTATAAGGCTCTTTAGCTCTTTATAATATTCCTTATCATCCCTGCAGGATTTCGCATAGGTCTTCTGCCCCGGGCGCCGAACCGAAGAAACCAGCATCTTCTTCTCCTGTGGAAGGAGCGACGCAAACATCTCAGTTATCTCCGGCGAGCTCCTGTAGCTGGTCAAAAGAGGAAGTTCCACAAACTGACGCTTATCTGCCTTTGCCATTTCACTGATCTTATCAAAGGTCACAGTTCCGGCCCTGATGGCCTGGAACTCATCTCCTAGCAGCATGAATCTGGCATTGGGGAAGAACTTTCGAAGTACCATAAGCTGCGCAGTTGTATAGTCCTGGACTTCATCTATCATCACATAGCGCATGTTCTTGTCGGCTTCTCCGGTAAGCTCCATCCTGGTGTAGAACCACTCTGCAGCAGTAACCTGGCTACTTCCAAGAATACGCTGGGCCACATGCTTTACATCCACAAAACCGCAGCGCCTGATAGTGCTTAGAGCACCACCAAAGTCATTCTCTATCCTGTTATCCTCTGCAGTTTCAGACCCTGCCACGGAATCAGTTTCCTCATCACCGTCAAAATCCATGTTGTGAAGAGCGTTCTTTGCCCTGGCCTCCAGCTCGTCGGATACAGTCTGGATGAGCCTTACTCCAAGTGGGAACTGGCTAAACTTTTTAACTGCACTGAATACATCATTCCTGGTAAGTACTACTTTGCCCTTTTGCCTGATGTCCAAAAAGTCATCAGCTTCCGGTTCAAGATCCTGCAAAGCCTCATGGATCTTTGTAAGGCTCTCCTCCCCGGTGTAATCAAGGTCGTTTCCGTCGGAAGGCACCTTGGTCATATCAAGAAATTCTTTCCAGGTCAGGGTAAGCGGATTGGTCTCGCCAAGATCCGGAAGCACGTCATCTATGTAGTCCCTGAACACGGGATTAAGTGTCAGAAGGCAGACCTGATCAGGACGCAGGGTTTTTCTTTTCTGGTAAAAGAGATATGCGATCCTCTGAAGAAGCACCGAAGTCTTGCCACTTCCTGCGATTCCGTTTACCAATAAAACCGGAACATCAGGATAGCGGATCACGGTATTTTGCTCCTTCTGGATGGTGGCTGTTATGGCCTGCATCTTATCAGACCTTGTCTGGGAAAGAGACTTAAGGAGCATTGGATCTTCTATGGCGATCTGGGTGTCAAAGTAGGAAATCAGTTTGTCTCTTTCAATATCAAACTGCCTGCGGAGCTTAAGGTCCACAGGGATAGTCCTGTCATCAACACTATAGCTTGTGGGACCGTTTTCCTGGTTGTAATAAACTTCCGCAACCGGGGATCTCCAGTCCACAACCATCTGGGTGTGACCTTTGTCCGCAATGGCTGCGCGGCCAATATAATAGTTCTCCGCCTCCTCGCCATCGTCGAACTTCAGGGAAATTTCCGCAAAATAAGGAGACTGGAGAAGTTTATCCACGGTATCCAGGCGTCTGCCAAGGGATGAGCTCTCAACGTTGTAGGTATCGATATAACGGTTCCAGACCTCAATCTCAGTAAGGGTCTCCATGGTAGTCTCAATATCGGCATAGTCGAATCTGATATTGTCACGGATGTCGTTCTTGTCATCTACAGCCTTTTCATTGAGTTCAGAAATCTGTTTCTCAATGCCTTCCCTTATCTCCAGGAGCTTGTTATAGGTTTTGGTCAAATGAGCCTGTTCCTTGGCAAATATGTCTTTATCCATAGCTAAGCCTTTCGTTCAAACAAAACAATTGATTATAAAAGCATCTACTTTCGTAGATGCTTTTAGTTTTTGTCGTAAATCTATTTTACCTAATTAAGATATTTCCCTGCAAGAGTTTTCAGCTCTTCCCGACTCATCCCTACACTAAGTCTCTTACCACCGTCAAAGTGGATCTTGGTGTAGGTGTTTTGCAGGTCCTTTATGCTCTTTTCGATATCACTTCCGCCCGAGGTAGCAAAAAGCACAACATGTTTTCCAAAAAAGTCATACTCTTCAAGGAAGGTATTGATGATCCTGGGCGCAGTGTACCACCAGATTGGAAATCCGAGGAAAACCACATCTGCATCATCAACAGGGGCACTCTTATCTGCCAGCTCAGGTCTTGCTTTTGCATCCTTCATTTCTTTGCTGCTTCTGGAGTTCTGATCCTGCCAATTAAGGTCCTCTGCCGTATATTTTACCTTGGGAACTATCTCATAGGTATCAGCAAAAATAGCCGCAGCAAGCTCTTTTCCCACAGTAGCTGTTACACCACTGGCGGAAAAATAAGCCACAAGCGCTTTCTTACTCACTTTTATTCCCCCTTTTTATACTCCGACGATCTTGAGCTTCTGGGCTTCTACATTTCTGATCTCGCCCTTACGGCCGCGGCAGACAAGGCCTTGCTCGATAATGATCATAGTTGCATGCGCTCTCATGGCTTCATTGATCTGCTTAACAGCAACTTCGTAGTCCTGTGGCGTCATGGGAATCACATATTCGTGGTTGAGATGCTCTGTGGAGATTACGGCCGATCTGAACCTTGGCACATATCTGATGCCATAGAAGGTGCAGATCTCAGTATTCAGCATTCCGGTGTTGTCCGAACACTGCATCGAAATATACATAGGTCACCTCTCTTTCTTCCTTAGATCTTAAAGTTGCTTACGAAGTCTTCAATTGTTGCAGCTGAATTGGAAACTGTTGAAGCACTCTCGTCTACGCCCTGGCTCTCTGAAGCAACCTGCTCGGCGCTGATAGCCAGATTGTCGGTGGTTGCTGTAACTTCCTGTGTACTTGCTGACTGCTCCTCGGAAATAGCAGCAACTGATGTGGCGATGGTATCTACGTTTCCAATCTTGTCGATCATCTGCTGTACTGTAGCACTGGTCTCATCAAGGCTGGAGAATATCTCCTCAAAGGTCTTTCCTGCTGTCTGTACAGCCTCAGTACTCTGGTTGATCTCCTCCATGTTGGCCTGGGACTTATCGGAAAGTGACTGGATCTGCGCTGTGATCTCAGTGATGATCTTGCCGATTTCTGTGGTGGATTCTGCAGAATTAGCTGCCAGCTGTCCGATCTCCTGGGCAACAACCGCAAAGCCTTTACCTGCTTCTCCTGCTCTTGCTGCCTCGATGGAAGCATTAAG
>DFGW01000229.1 GCA_002372465.1 Butyrivibrio sp. UBA3740 | reverse complement strand
CTGCTCAAGCATGGACTTGGTCCATCCGTAAGGGTTTGTACACTGTCCCTTAGGGCACTCCTCTGTGATAGGAATGAAAGCAGGATTTCCATAAACAGTTGCAGATGAAGAAAAGATAATGTTCTTGCAGTTATGCTTTCTCATAACATCTACAAGTGTAAGTGTTCCTGTAATATTGTTATCATAGTATTCCCAAGGCTTAGCTACTGACTCACCCACAGCCTTAAGTCCTGCGAAGTGGATTACGCTGTCAATCTTCTCTGAAGAAAAGATATTTTCCAGGGCCTGTCTGTCTCTAATGTCAGCCTCATAAAATGGAACCTTCTTACCTGTAAGAGCCTCTACTCTCTCAAGACTCTTTTTGCTGGAATTGGCCAGATTATCCATAACGACAACATCATGTCCTGCGTTCTGAAGCTCAACTACTGTGTGGGAGCCAATGTATCCTGCTCCACCTGTAACAAGAATTGCCATATTTCCCTCTCTCTTTCTATCCCGATACTAGATTTTTTGTTTTTATCTATTGGAAATTGTATATAAACCAGCCGATAAAAACAATTCAAATATGTTATAACAAGCTGTCTTTTTGTTAACTGGGTTTAAAGCTCGATTCCGTTAAGCTTGCAGAGCTCTCTTGCTGACTCAACAGAGTCTTTTCCTGTAGGGTTCTTGATAGGAGCAAACTCGTGCTCTCTTACAACCTCATAAGGAAGGCATGAATCAAGCTCATGGATCATATCAAGAACTAGCTGCTCGAACTTGCATCCGTTTGGCTTATCAGGCTTGATCAGGTTTGCATTCTCATCAATGTAAGGTATCTTCTTCTCAACAATATGAAGAGGAAGTGTGTTCTTGGCGATATTGAAAAGTGCCTTCTCGTTGAAGAGGTAGTTAAGGATAACACCGTAGTTGTAAGCAGGATCGCCGTTCTCATCCTTAGCATCCATCATTTCCTGTGTAAGCTCGTAGTACTCAACGATTGATGGCTTACCATCCTCAAGACACATAACGCCAACACCCTCGTCAGGAGCGTTCTTTCTGACAACCTTAGCACCGCAGGCAACACCTTCAATTACTGTAGCACCTACGAAGCAAGGATCTGCTATTCTCTGAAGTACGTTATCTACAGCAAAGATATCCATCCACTCGATGCCTTCCTTGAGGATAACATCACGAAGACCTGCCTTAAGCATTGAAGCATACCATCCGGCATTTCCGTTAGGAGATGTGGAGATTCTGCCCTTGCCCTCCATGTATACCTTTCCGTTGTAATCAGATGCAGGAGCCATATCCTGCTTAAAGAATGTTACCTTGTCCTCAGGATATCCGAAGTAGTTGTGCTCCTTAAGGAAGCTGATAGTAACATCATTATTCTTCTCACTTGTCATGATGAAGAGGTGGATATATGTACCACCTGCCTGTTTAACTGTATCAAGAAGGTTCTCAATGATCCTCTGGAAAATATAAACATGCTTTGTAAGTCCGATGTCATACATTCCCTTAGGGTTGTCAGAACCAAGTCTTGTTCCCATTCCACCGGCAAGAAGAACTGCTCCTACCTTACCTGCCTTGATGGTCTCAACACCTGCGTTGAAGAACTCATCATGTCTCTTCTCAATCTCAGAAACCTGCATTGCTGCAAGAGGCTCAAACTTACCACGACCCTCGCTCTTTCCAAGGTTCTTGCAGTTCTCGAGCACAGAAAAGTCTATCTCATCAATCTGCTTTATAAGGTCCGCCTTCTCACTGTCTGAGAGCTCGTCATAATATTTCAAAACATGGAGCTGACCATAGGTTTCCAGTTTCTTTTTAGCTTCTTCAAATGTCATATTGCATCCCTCCATTTCTAACCAAACTATATCATACAACATTTTCTTAAAATGTAAATTAAGAATTTAGCAAACTATCATGAAAATGCTATGAAAAACCCCGATGCAACTGCACCGGGGTTCTACAATCAGCTGTTATGTCAGCCACCGGCCGGGGCAGGTGCTGCGGGATCTACTACAGGGGCAGGAGCCGGAGTTCCGGGTGTCCAACCTGCAGGATCAACAAGAAGTCCGTTCTTGTCGAAGGTACAGTTAACATTATCAAGAGGAACAGTAACATTAACAAGCATTCTTCCGTTGTTTCCATCGAAGAATCTCCAGCCGTCCCCTTGCTGTACCCATCCGACAACCTCATGTCCGTCGGCAGGATCGAGATAGTATACACCGTCCGCAAGAGCTGCCATTCCAATAACCATCTTGCCGTCCTCAGCAAAGTAGTAGCTCTGGCCATCGATGGCATTCCAGCCAGTAACCATCCTTCCATCAGGTCCGAAGTAATATCTTGCTGCAAGATCTCCTGACCATCCGGTCTGCATTACGCCGTCTGCTCCAAAGAGGTAAACACCGCCTTCAACCTGCTGAAGTCCTACAAGAGCTGCATTGCCGGGTCCGAAGAAAAATCTCTGTCCCTGTTCATTGGAGTACCATCCACTGATGGCAACGCCATCCGGTCCAAACATATACTTACCGGTCTCAAGTGCAAGCATTCCTGACTGCATGAGTCCGTTTTCATCAAAGTAATAAAGCGCATCGCCAATCTGTGTAAGCCCGGTGTGCATTACATACTGATCATCGAAGAAGCGGATGCCATCCTCAAGCTGCAAAAAGCCCCTCTGGCAAACGCCGTCAGCATTGGCATAGTAAACTGTTCCGCCCAGGTTCAAAAGACCTGTCTGTCTTACGCCATTTGCATCGAAGTAATAACGCGCACCCTCTATATCAGCAAAGCCTGTGGCAGCTAGTCCGCCGGCCTCAGGATTAAGGAAATAGATTCCGCTTTCATCCTGGAACCATCCGGTCTGGATAAAACCATTGGCATCGGCATGGTATCTCTGTCCGCTTAAGTTGATCCAGCCGTACTGTTTGCGATAGTTGTGATAGTAATAAACATGTCCGCCCCAGCTGTTGAAGCCCTCAGGGATGATCCTCGAGAAGTAATCAACATAGAGGTGGTTAACATCTACCCTTGCAGGGATTCCGGAATATGAGCCGCGGCTGCTTGACTGCCACATTGCATACTCTCCGGGATAGTCACAGGCTCCGCTGTACTGAGCGACCCACCTTGCAGAAGAAACGCTTGGCATTCTTCCAAGGAACCAGTTCCTGCTGGCATATACCATGGGTTCATAACCGTTTGCATTGATGATTCCGCAGAAGGTATCTGCTATAGCCTGAAGCTGAGCTGCATTAAGGCCCTTCTGTGATGAATCCTCTATATCTATGGCAATAGGGAATGTTACTGTGTAAGGAGCAATCCATGCAAGAACCTGATTGGCCTCCGCAGCTGCTGCCTCCGGTGTTGTGGCATAGGAATAGATGTAGATACCTGTTCGCACACCTGCAGCATTTGCTCCATTTATGTTGTTGATAAACTGCTCATCCAGGCCCTTCTTGGTTGTGCCAACTCTGATCATGGCAAACTTTACTCCGGAATTTCTAACCTGCTGCCAGTTTATTCCTCCCTGATATTTGGAAACGTCGATACCTACTGCAACTTCAGGTCCGGCAGGACCTGCCTCTGACTTTATGCATGCAGCAGGAGTTAAGAACAGGGCAATTGCAAAAGCAAACATTACCCCTGCAGACAAAAAGAATTTCTTAAAGCCTTTTTTCATACTCTTCCCCCCTCATTTTTTACAAAACTCTTAACAATTATTATATAGGAAATAACGCTATCGGGTCAATGAAAATGCCTCAGTATTTATCTACGCTTTTATGGTATTATATTGTTACAAAACCGCTTATATTATTGTGTAAGGAGGTCCCATATGCTTAAGGATTTTATCAAGGCAGAGCTGCCGGATGAAGAAGAACTTAAATCAAAGCTCAAGGAGGAAAGAGCCCGTCTTTTCGCATCACAGATGAAGATCAAAGAGGCAGGTCTTCCTGTAATGGTATTGTTTGAAGGCTGGAATGCCGCAGGGAAAGGTGCAGTCATCGGAAAAGTGATCAGAAACATAGACCCGAGATTTTTTAAGGTTGCCACCATGGACAGGGAGCCCAGCGCTGATGAAAAGCGCTATCCCTTCTTATACAGATATATTAAGGAAATCCCCGAAGCCGGCAAGTTCAGATTTTTCGACACCTGCTGGATGGAGGAGATCGTTGACGGCGTTCTGGACAAGAAGCTCACCGAGGATCTCTACAAGACCAGAGTACATTCCATAAATGTTATTGAGCGTCAGCTCTGCGACAACGGATATCTGGTCATAAAGTTCTTTTTCCATATATCAAAAAAGGAGCAGAAAAAGCGACTGGAAGCTCTTCAGGACAGCAAGGATACCAGCTGGCGCGTAGATAAGGATGACCTTCTGCAGAACAAGCACTATGACAAGTGCCTGGATGTGTTTGACAGATATCTGGAGGACACGAACCAGTCCAGGGCACCCTGGTACATCATTGACGCCACCGACAAAAAGTGGGCCGAGCTCCAGGTTTTGCAGTTCCTTAATCAGGGAATCGACATAGCCCTTAAGAACCGGAAGATGAATGTTCCGATTTTGCAGAACACCTTCCCTATGGAGAAGGTTGGAAAGCTCTCTGACATCTCTCTGGACGATAAGACCATGACAAGTGACGAGTACGATGCAGAGCTTGACAGACTTCAGAAGGAGCTGAAGGACCTTGGTAACAAGGTTTATCGCAAGAAGATTCCGGTTATCATTGCCTATGAGGGATGGGATGCTGCCGGAAAGGGCGGAAATATAAAAAGGATCACGGAAGCCCTTGACCCAAGAGATTACGTTGTTGAGCCCATAGCAAGCCCTGAGCCCCACGAAAAAGCCCGCCATTACCTTTGGAGATTCTGGACAAGGCTTCCAAAAACAGGGCACATCACCATCTTTGACAGGACCTGGTACGGCCGCGTGATGGTTGAGAGACTCGAGGGGTTCTGCTCAGAGAATGACTGGCAAAGAGCCTACAACGAGATCAATGAATTTGAAAAAGAGCTCTCGGAGTGGGGGGCAGTTATCATAAAATTCTGGGTTCAGATAGATAAGGACACCCAGCTTGCCCGCTTTACTGACAGGCAGAATACTCCGGAGAAACAGTGGAAGATCACTGATGAAGACTGGAGAAACCGCGAGAAATGGGATCTTTACGAGTCCGCCATCGATGAGATGATCGCCAAGACCAGTACTGCTTTTGCTCCATGGTACGTCCTTGAATCCGTGGACAAAAAGTACGCCCGCATCAAGGCCTTGAAGATAGTAATCGAACAGATAAAGAAGGCTCTGGACAAATAATTCAGGCTACATTTAAGGCGGTGTCCTTTCGGGCACCGCCTTTATATCTGAGTGTCAGTTCACTATATTCCTTGGAGTTCCATTCATCCATGCCTGAATGTTTTTCTTCACCTCGTCAAGGCATCTGATCCTTGCTTCAGTGCTTGCCCAGGCAAGATGTGGTGTGACGATGAGTTTCCCGCTGTCCTGGATCTTCAGTAGTTTAGAGTCTTTAGCCATAGGCTCGGGATTAAGCACATCAAGTCCTGCTGCTCTTATAGTGCCGTTTGCAAGGGCTTCGTAGAGGTCGTCTTCTACAACAACAGCTCCTCTTGCCACATTAATCAGTATTGCTGTTTTCTTCATTCTGCTAAAAGCGTCTTTGTTAAAGAGATCTCTTGTCCTGTCACTTAGTGGACAATGAAGAGATATGATGTCAGATCTTTTAAGCAGCTCATCAAAGCTTACCTGCTCATAGTCTGTACAGTCGCTGTATCCCGAGGAAGCATAAAAGATTACGTGAGCCCCATAGGCTGTAGCTATCTGAGCCACCTTTCTTCCTATATTTCCCATGCCAACAATTCCATAGGTCTTTCCTTCAAGCTCCTCATATGGAATATCAAGGCAACAGAAGTGTTCCTGGTTGGCGTAAGCACCGCTCTTTACAAATTCGTCGTAGTGACGAAGATTCTCCATAAGATAGAACAGCATGGCGAAAGTGTGCTGGGCAACCGACGCTGTTGAATAGTTCACCACGTTGGCAACCTTAACCCCGTGCCTGTCGCAGGCAGGAATATTGGCATTATCAAAGCCTGTTGCAAACTCACAGATAAGCTCAAGCTCAGGCGCATCATCCAAAAGCTTATCTGTGATCTGGCTTTTATTTATGACAAGAACCTTCGCTCCTGCCAGTCTTTCTTTTGCATTATCTTCATTTACCTTATCGTCGTAGTATGTAACTTCTCCCAGCTCATCGTAGATGCTGTAGTCCATATCTGTTCCGACGCTGTCTCTGTCTGCAATAACTATTTTCATTTGCTTCTCCTTAGTGTGAATTGTCCTGTCATGGTATTATAACATTATATTTACAGCAAAGATGTGGATTTGTTGTGATATCTGAATTGTTTTTCATTTTATTATAGTAAGGTATCGGTGAACCATAATGATCATTCAGACCGGCTCCCGCACTGACATTCCGGCCTTTTACGCCGACTGGTTTGCCCAAAGGCTAAAAGAAGGCTATGTCTATGTGCGCAATCCCTACAATATGACCTATGTGACCAAGTACATACTTCATCCTTCTGTGGTGGACCTTATCAGCTTTTGTTCCAAGAATCCGGGGCCAATGCTTAAGTACCTTGACCTGCTTCGGCCCTTTGGAATGTACTGGTATGTAACAATAACAGGCTACGGAAGAGACATTGAACCTAATGTCCCTGAAATCCCTGAGGTTCTTGAGACGTTCAAAAAGCTCTCCGATTTTGCAGGGGTAGATTCTATGGGATGGCGCTATGATCCGATCTTCCTGGATGAAAAGTATACCAGAGACTATCATCTTGAAAAGTTTGAACAGATCGCCTCTGCCCTTGATGGATATACCCAGACAGCTGTGATCAGTTTTATTGATATCTATCAGAAGGTAAAAAAGAATTTCCACGAAGCTACTGCCCTGGTAAAGGCTGATCGCCTGTATCTCGGAGAGCACATGTCAAAAATAGCAAAAGATCATGGCATGGTCCTTCGTCCCTGCAGCGAAGGAACTGAGCTCGCCCGGTTCGGAGCAGACTGCAGCGGCTGTATGACGCAGCCAATCTATGAAAAGGCCCTGCACACAAAGCTTGATTTCCCCAAGAGCAAGAATGCCAGAACTTCCTGCGCCTGCTTTCTTGGAAACGACATCGGCATGTACAACACCTGCCTTCACCTGTGTAAGTACTGCTATGCCAACTATGATGCAAAAACTGTCATGGATAACAATGCCAGACACGATCCCCTGTCTCCGCTCCTGGTCGGCAATATAAGACCTGAAGATGAGCTTCATCAGGCAGAGCAAAAGAGCTGGATTGACGGCCAGTTATCCTTTGACTTTTTATGAAGCTCCATATGTGCATACACAAACAATGAGCCCCTTCTTGCGAAGGGGCTCTCAGACTGTAGACAAAGTGGTCCTGAGAGCGTAGCTCTCAAGACCATTTTTCTTTTTCGCGAGTGTTTTATTGATAATAAAGGATAGAAACGACCTCTATCAGGCCATCTCTAACCG
>DFGW01000057.1 GCA_002372465.1 Butyrivibrio sp. UBA3740 | reverse complement strand
GCCATATATGAATTATTCAGCCATGGCGTAACATCTTACTACATGATCTATGCCTTTGCCCTACCGCTTATCATGGGGATTTTGCCATATGAAGTGATGCTCATGAAAAATAGATTTCCAGGCAAAACCTTTGCATACATATGGAATACAGCCATAGCCACATTAAGCGTAGGCTGTTTATTTAAAGGCGTTCTGGAAATCTATGGCACGACAAACCGGCTGATAATCGTATATCCTGTGGCAGGCGCAGCACTAATGCTTAGAAGCCTTGCGGAGACTAGGGGACGGGGTTAGTGGACCANNTCAACAACATCGCGTTTTTTTCTTTTACAGACCAGAGGGGGTGGACCTAGGGGACGGGGTTAGTGGACCATTTTTACCCAGTCGACTGATCTTTTCAAAGCCTCAATAGTCTTTGTCTCAAGGACACATCTGGCGTTTCTCTCTTTAGCCAGTCTTAGCCTTTCATCAATATGTATATAAATGTTGGCATGCCAAACTGCATCATTCATCCCTCCCCACAAAAATATAATTTTATACTATTCTCCTTCTGCAGTGTCCCCGGTCGTCCCTTCAGACTGGACGGAGGAATCGTCTTTTTCACCTTCCTCAGAGCTCTTTTCCTCGCTTTCCTGCTCTTCTTTCTTTTCAGATTCCCCTTCCTCTGTTTCTGACTCTTCTTTCTTTTCCTCTTCTTCGGCTTTCTTTTGTTCTTCCTCTTCGGCCTTCCTTCTCTCTTCCTCTTCAGCCTTCTTTCTCTCTTCCTCTTCGGCTTTCTTTCTCTCTTCCTCTTCGGCCTTCTTTTTCTCTTCTTCAGCCTTTTTCTTTTCCTCTTCGGCTTTCTTTTTCTCTTCCTCAGCCTTCTTCTTTTCCTCTTCGGCTTTCTTTTTCTCTTCTTCGGCCTTCTTTTTCTCTTCTTCAGCCTTCTTTTTTTCTTCCTCTTCAGCCTTCTTTTTCTCTTCCTCTTCGGCTTTCTTTTTCTCTTCTTCCTCGGCTTTCTTTTTCTCTTCTTCCTCGGCTTTTTTACGAAGTTCCTCTTCCGTTTCCGTACTGCTCTGAGTAGCAGCGTCTGAGCCGGTCTGATTCTCCGGGGTTGCCATCATCATGTCCATAAGGTCCTTGAGCTTGCCTTCGTCAATTCCTGAGTCACTATCCATAGTAACCTTGATCTTGTTCGGATCAGGCTTAATATACTTAACTACATATTCACCTTCATCAGATATTTGGGGCACAGGATGCTCTACTATGTACCTGAATATAGCCTCGCACCCCTTTCCGGAGTAATGAAGTCCGTCGCCTCCGTTATACTCGGACTTAACCTGTCCGTCAGGTCCCTTAAGGATTTCAGCGATATCAAGATAAAAGAGGTGCTTTTCTTTTGCAGTTTCAAGCAAAAAGGCATTGTACTTATCTATCAAGGCATTCTGGACAGTCTCTTTGTAAATTCCGTTATCATCGACAGGACCTATAGCCACAAGTACAATATTGGAATTAGGCGCCATGTCGGCCACACTGTCTATAAGAGTTACAAAAGTACTCCGGTAATGCTCCTCACTGGAATCATTTATTCCGTTTACTCCCAGCAGGATATAGATGACCGGGGCCTGATGAGAACCCAGATAAGTTTTTAAAGTATATTCTTTACCGGCATTGTTAATAAATTTGTTGGATGCAAATGCAGGATGAGATATACCGATCTGCGCCAAAGCAGCATCATCGTTAAAAAAGCCATAATTGACCATGGCAACCGTTCTGGAATCCCCCAGGAATACACATCTGTTAAGGTATCCGTCCTTTGCGCCTTCTTTCTTCGCAAGCACAGTTGTATCAGGAGTTGATTCAGTCTTCATACCTTCGGTAGCGGTCTCGATTACAGGCATTCCCTCAGCAGCATTTTGGGCTTCATCGATAGAATTTGTTTCCTCACCTGCAACCTGGGTATCCCTGTCTTTCCCACCTATACCGCCGGTGGAACCCTTTATGATCGCCATAATCAGAATAATTGCAAGAGTAGTCGCGAAAATAACAGATGAGATGATGACTATCTGTCTTGTACCAAGGCTCTGAATCATCTCCTCAAACCGGTTACTCATTGTCCCTTTTTTAAGTTTTCTAAATCTCTTTTTACTCATCAGGGTACTATTCGCCTCCAATGAAATATATTGCCCCGAACCGGTCCATGGGTGGTCCTGGGGGCGGGGTTAGTGGACCATTACATAACAGCATTATACAAAATCGGATAACCACATGTAAAACTCTAATGGGCAAATCATAACTGCGCTTCAGCTCTGTATCATGCACATCATCCAAATAGAGACCATTTATGTTGTCCTCTGAATAGAATCCTCTGTCCATGACAAACTTGGTCTTTCCAAAGCCCAGAATATCCAGATCTTCAAGAAGATGTTTCACCATCTTGGAATCTGGGATGTTGCCGGCAAGTTTATGGTAATAGAATGGCAGTCCTGACTTCTCTCCGAATACAAGAAGGAGATTGATCTGAGGAAGCTTGTCATCTTCCTTGTCAAGAAGTCTTTTTATTAATTCTTAGTTTGTATTTACAAAGCCTTAAGCTGCTTTTCGCAATCTTCTTTTGTGATGTCACCGGCATTACATTTTGCCATAAGACTTACGGCATTGTCTCTTAGCCTGTATTTGGTAATCAGGATCACAATAGCCATGACAGGACCAATCGCACTTATCCATGTAAGGACATTCCAACAGCCAAAGGCGCCGGCAGGATCTACAATACCGGTAATGCTGTCTGCATTGGCAGCCTTAAAGCCAAATAGCGAGAGTAAAACGAGAGAAAGACTACTCATGAGAGCTGCGGAAAGCTTTGTTACGCAGGTCTGAATTGAAAAAGTAATTCCTTCCTGCCGGACACCTGTTACATACTGACCATATTCGACACAATCCGGAGTAAACATGTAGACAAGAACATTGTAACCCACAAGACCGACTCCCCTTAGCGCCATCGTAACGTAAAGAACAGTATCATTTTTATAGCCCGTAAAGAACTGCAGTATTGAAGAAATCACAAAGATTATAAGACACCCCACGTAGAGCCAGAATTTATCAATTCTCTTACAAAGCGCAGGAATAAATATCGCAACTATTATGGCAGGGATGATTGCCATAGCAAGGAGAACTGTTCCTTTCTCAGTATCTCCAAGTACATACTGGGCGAATGTCGGAATTACTGTCTGTACAGTATTAGTAAGTCCTACAAGGAAAAAGGCTATATAGAAAATGATAAGATATTTGTTGCCTGCAAGGGCCCTTATCATATCACCAAATGATTTTGCGCCTGCAGATTCTGACGAATATCTCTCTTTCCCCCAGATAAGAATTGGAAACATCAAAGCCATCGCAACTACTGACAGGCAGATTGATAAAAGCCTCCATCCCATTCCGGAGTATAGGCCTTCTATGGCCAGTGTTGCTATTACTGCAGCTGCCGTGCCTGAAACTCTTCCTATAGAGAGAATTGAATTTCTTTCACCAACGTCATCTGTCATGGATGTAGATAATGCATAGATAGGTGTGTCACACATTGTATATGCTACCGACCACATGCAGTATCCAAATATTACCCAGGCACATTTAGCGGTTGTGCTGATGTTTTCGGGCATACAGTATATAAAGATTGTAGTAAGGGGAATGAGTATCCATGACACCTTAAGCCACGGCATAAACTTTCCGCCTTTGAAGTGACATTTGTCCACGATCCTTCCAAAGATGACATCATTAATGACATCCCATATCTGAGGTGCAAAGATCACAGAAGCAGCAAGTGTCTCGCTGACTCCATGATTGAGCAGAAATATGGATATGTAGCTGGCAATTATCATGTAGAACATATTTTGCCCAAAGAAATAAAGATAATAGCTTATTCTTTCTCGCCTGCTAGTTTGCATTTTGAATTCCCCCAATATTTGATTCACTTCGTATTTATTTAACCTCAGCAAAAGCAAGATGGCTTATCCTGTTATATTCATTAGGGCAGATTGTTCTGATTTCCTCTGCGTCTACCAATCTGAACCCATCATATGTAAATTTTGGTGTTGTAGCGCAGGAAACAAATGAGTAGCGGTCCTTATCCAGTGGCTCAGCTGCGAATATCGCATTCTTTGGTATTACCACCATGGCATCCTGGTTATCTCCGGAACCAAGAATCATTTCGCTTATATTTCCATTAAGCAACACTGTGATATTTAGAGCACATCCCTCATGGTGATACCATATCTCATCACAGTCAATCTGATGGAAATGGGAAATATCATTACCTTCTAACAGAAAATATATACTTCCCATGAAAGCGCGGGCGCCAAGATCAAATGGTGATGTATAGCTTTCTGAAAACCATCCTCCTTCAGGATGCCTTTCAAGCTTGTATTTTTCCTTAAGTTCATCAGTTCTGTTCATGATTGCCTCTCAAAGTTTCTGCTATATAAGAATACAGATCCAAATACTGAATATGCATATATTACTGTTCTGATGCTGTTCTTTCCAAACATATTTATGTAAAAGGTAGAGAAGTTCCAGATCTGGATGATTGCCAATGTAGACAAAACATATGCAAGAAACGTTGTTACACTGACAAAACCGCCCTCTGTGTTATGGAGTATAAGGTTATTTCTGCCTATGATGTAAACAAATATAAGGTCATAGACTAGCTCGATATATTCAACTTTCTTTTCTTCGTTTTTCTGTGGTAATGATGACATATTGTCTCCCTCATTAGTCCAATATTTTCTGCGGTTTAAATTCGAGATAATCACCTGACACGAGGCTGTACTTCACGCCGTTTATGGTTCCCATAAGACTGTCATGGAAACGCTCTTTACCATGACAATGTGCATATATCAGTTGGTCAGCTTCATATGCTTCGGCCATGAATGTAAACCTGGATTTTTTCTCCCAAAGAGATGTTGGAGGGTAGTGCAGGAACACTATGAATTTCTCAAACCCATCTGCCCTTGCAGCCTCAAATGACACCTTAAGGCGCTTTGCTTCTCTTTCTACCAGCATTTCTGCATGTTCTATGGTATCTTTTCCTTCGTAGCAATAACCTTTAGTACCTACAAGAGTATCATCATCTGTGAGCATCTTATTGCAGTTTTTCTCTATTCTTTTTTCGTGATTTCTCCATGCTTTTCC
>DFGW01000078.1:680-15638 GCA_002372465.1 Butyrivibrio sp. UBA3740 | reverse complement strand
TATTCCGATAAGCAAGGTGGCACCGCAGGATATCAGTCCTGTCCTTGTATGAAACTTCATACAGGGACAGGTTTTTTTATTGAAAAAACCGTTCCCTGTACAACACAGATTAAGCCGCAAGGGCGGCAAGGAGGATTGAAATGGACGTACAGAGCACAGCAAAAAGAGAAGTAGTAGTTGAGGAAAAGAAGGGACTAGCCAACACCAGGAACCTTATCCTTGTAGGCGTAATGATGGCAGTGGGCATCGTCCTTAGAATGTTTGCGGGAGTTATTGCACTTGGTAACATGCACCCCAATTTCCTGATCGCAACCTATTGCCTGGCTATTTTCATCATAAAGCCAAACCTTAAGGAAGCTGCAGCCATCGGATTTATTTCGGGCGCAATATCACAGATCGGAACATCGATGCCATGGCTTGGTCTTGTTTCAGAGACCCTTGGGGCAATTGCTATGTGCCTGCTTATAAGGCTTGTGCTGCCCAAGTATATTAAGCCGGTTGTATGCACATTCCTGGCAACTCTTATCTCTGGCTTTGCATTCGTTGGTCTGGCAGCACTTACCTATGCTAAACCAATGCCCGGTGCACAGTTTGTGAGTATGGCTATTGTAACTGTAGTGACAGCACTTCTTAACATGGTCATCGTTACAGTGCTTAGCATTCCTGTTAATAAAGTTATGGGGAACAAAGAGGAAGAATGATTTCAGTTAAGAATTTGGGATTTGTTTATAAGAATAGCAAGACAGCAGCTCTCGATGATGTAAATATTGAGATTGCAAATGGCGATTTTGTAGGAATTACCGGCACTTCAGGTGCCGGTAAAACTACTTTTACCTTCGCCCTGAACGGCATTATACCCCAGAAGATAAAAGGGGACTTTTACGGAGAAGTGATCATCGATGGGAAAGATACTGCTGAACACCCTGCAGAGGAATTTGCCAGGAAGGTAGGTCAGGTATTCCAGGATATCGACTCGCAGATGGTGGCTTCAGTGGTTGAGGATGAGATACTTTTTGGCCTTGAGAATTTTGGCGTTCCCCATGAAGAGATGGGGGAGCGTATAGACAGAGTACTTCGTGAACTTGGAATAGAAGATTTGCGTGACCGTGAGATATCAAGCCTTTCCGGCGGACAGAAGCAAAAGGTTGCAATAGCCTCCATGCTGGCTCTTGAGCCGGAAGTAATCGTGCTTGATGAGCCTACAGGTGAGCTGGATCCTGAGAGCAGCAGAGAGATCTTCAAGATCCTTACTGCACTTAACAGGGATAAAGGCATAACGGTTGTTATTGTTGAGCAAAAGATCATGCTCCTTTGCGAGTATGTTAAGCATATGATGGTTCTGGATAAGGGTAAGATAGCTTTTTACGGAACACCGAAAGACATGGTGACTTCCATGGAAACCTTTAAGGACCTTGGAATTAACGTTCCCAGAGTTACTGAGCTTTCAGCAGAGCTTATAAGGGAAAAGATATATGACGGTGAAGTTACGCTTACCGTAGATGACGCAGAAAAGATGGTCAGGAGGATCCTTGAATGATACGTTTTGAAAATGTGACCTTCGGATACTCCGAAAAAAGACCTATTCTTGATGACTTAAGCTTTCACATCCCAAAGGGTGATTTTGTTGCACTTATCGGGGCCAACGGAGCAGGAAAGAGCACCATAAGCAGGCTGACCAACGGACTTTTGCAGCCAACTAAAGGGCATGTTTTCCTGAATGGAAAAGACACTTTAAAGACCCCTTCCAGTAAACTTGCCAGGGACTGTGGATTTCTTTTTCAGAATCCTGACAGACAGATCTGCGAGAACACTGTGAAGGATGAGATCGCCTTTTCAATGAAGGTCCAGGGCTGGGATGAAGAGAGGATAAAGGAGCGCGCCAAGCAGGTCCTTGATACCTTTGATCTGGATCCGGAGTGGTTCCCCTTCTCCAGAAGCCGTGGCGAGCGCCAGAGAATTGCTTTGGCAAGCGTTCTTGCCTGTGAGCCAGGGCTTCTGATCCTTGATGAGCCCACCACAGGCCTTGATTATCTTGAGTGCATCCGCATCATGGATTACGTGACTTACCTAAATCGTGAAAAGGGTACAACAGTCCTGATGGTGAGTCATGACATGGAACTGGTGCAGTCATATGCAAGGAACGTGCTTGTGCTCAATCATGGTAAGATCCTGGGGCAGGGACCTACCGGCCAGATGATGAAGAATGTGGACGTTCTTAAGAAGGCGAGAGTTCTGCCTGCCCAGATACCGGAGCTGGCGCTGCGCTTTGGCGATGAATTCAAGGATGTTTTCACAGTTGAGGATATGCTTGACGCCCTTCGAAGGAAAACTCAGAAGGGAGGAACACTATGAATCTGCTTAATTATGTTCCCGGCGAGAGCTTTCTTCACAAACTTAACCCCGTAACCAAGCTTTTGGCGGCTTTTATGTACGGAATTGCAGCGATTCTTTGTGAAAATGTCTTTGCTGAAGTTGGATTTATTGTTTTGATGCTTCTTATCTCGGCAACAGCCGGACTATTTAAGAGAGCTCTTTTCCTCACAAGAAACCTGATGATATTGGGACTTATCATGTTTGTGATACAGCTCTTTTTCGTAAGGGACGGAAGTCCCCTGCTGGTGATCGGAGGGCTTGTCCTGTTTACAACAGGAGGACTTAAGAGTGCACTTCTTTTGTCCCTCAGAGTCATAGCCGCTATGCTGCCTCTTATGCTTTTATTTGCCATCACAAGAATGAATGACCTGTGCAACGCGCTGGTAAAAAGGCTCCATCTGCCCTACAGATATGCGTTTATAGTTACTACTGCCTTCAGATTTGTGCCCATATTTGCCACGGAGTTCCACGATATTCAGGATGCCCAGAAGGCCAGGGGCGTTGACTTTGACACCAAAAACATATTCAGAAAGCTTAAGCTCATTGCGCCTTTATGTGTTCCTCTTCTGGTTTCAAGCCTTAAGAAGGTTGACGTATCAGCCATGTCAGCGGAGATGAGGGGATTTGAGCTCAGGGGTTTTAAGAGTGGATACAAGGACTATCCCTTTGCTGCAAGGGATCTTGTGACAGTACTGGTGCTGGTGGCGCTTATAGCAGCAACAGTTTATTTAAAAACAATTATGTAAGTGAGTGTGGATTATGGATTATACAGCCAATATGAAATATGGAATTGAATCACTTGATATCTCGGTAAAAGGGGCGAAATCCGTTGAGGTTTTAAACCCGGACCCGATGCCGGAGATAGATGATGTGGGAGAGGCCTTCAGGCTCTGCGTTGAAGAGGGGGCTATTGCTTCAACACCTCTTCGGGAGAAGATTTCGGAAAATGATAAGGTGACCATTGTTGTGTCCGATATTACCAGAAGCTGGATGCATCAGGGGGATATCTTAACTCTTCTTGGCCATTACCTGCACGATACCATGAAGGTTCCCTTTGAGAATATCTGCGTTCTTATCGCGCTTGGGACTCACAGAAAGTCCTCCGAGCAGGAAAAAGAGATAATTGCGGGAAGATACATGTATCAGAATGTCACGGTCGTCGACCACGACTGCGACGGTGAGAACGTCCTTGTGGGAAGGACCTCCAGAGGCACGGATGTGTGTGTCAATCCCCTTGTGATTGGCCGTAAGGTCATAGTTGTGGGTGGAACAGTCCATCATATGATGGCGGGCTTTGGCGGTGGAAGGAAGAACATCCTGCCGGGAGTAGCTTCAAGACAGACAATTCGCCAGAACCACCAAAGAGCCCTGGATCCTAAGATTGCCCATTCAGATCCGAGAGTTGGATGTGCCCTTTTGGAAAACAATCCTATCAATGAAGATATGAATGAAGCAGCTGCGCTGGTGGATGTAACCTTTGGCATCAACATTGTGGTGGCAACCAGCGGTAAGTTTAGCGGACTTTTTGGCGGGGATCTTTACGAGGCATGGAAGGAAAGCTGTCTTTTCCAGAAGAAATGCTATGAGAAGTGGATAGACAAGGAAGCGGATATTGTAATTGTCTCCAGCGGCGGAGCGCCAAAGGATATGAACCTGTATCAGGGCTGCAAGGGCATGCTCAACGGCATGAGGGCCATGAAGGAAGGCGGCCAGATGCTGTGGCTCTGTAAGTGCCCTGAGGGGTGCGGAGCGCCTGACTATACAGCCTGGCTGGCTCCCCTTAAGGAGGGAAGGCTTGACGAAGCCTTGAGAGCAGACTTTACTATCGGCGGATTTATCTTTTACCTTACTGTTGAGAACCTTAAGAAGGGAGAATGCAGGATTCTCACCACAATTGAAAATGACACCACCGGTCCTATGGGTATGCAGGCCTTTACTGATGCCCGGGACATGGTAAAAGGTGTTGATTTTACTGATAAAACTGTATATATCATCCCTTACGGAGGCTCTGTAGTGCCCATGGTTAAGGGAAAAGATTAAAAAAGATGCCCTTTGAAAAGAGGGCATCTTTCTTTATCTGTAGCTTCCGTATTGTTGCTTAAAGGCTTCTTTTTCTTTGTACATGGCTTCATCTGCCCGATTAAGTATCCCTGTTACACCCAAATCGTCAGGGGAATACTCTGCATAGCCCAAAGAAACGGAGTAGCGCTGCCAGGGATCTTTTGTCTCATCAATAAATGTGTCTATAAACTGAGACTTTAACATCTCATAGAGGTATTTTCTGTTCGTATAATCATTTCCTTCAAGGACAATGACGAATTCGTCTCCACCAACCCTGAATATCTGTGAGTCTTCGCACAGTTCTTTCATTACCTTTACACAGCCTATGATGTAGTCATCACCTGCTTTGTGTCCGAATTTGTCATTGATGTATTTAAGATTATTTACGTCAGCCATAATAAAAGCAATTTCAGGCGATTCTTCATCATCAATCCTCCCAAGAAGAAGCATCCCAATATCTTCGAATGCTGCCTTGTTCCCGACACCGGTCAGGGCATCAGTGTGAGCCTTTTCAGAAACGGTTCTGAACTCGGTCATATATCGCAGGTTGCTCTCTACATTTGAAATAAGGGCCTCATACAGTGACTGTATCTCCTGATTGGTGTGGATATTTAGTTCCCGCAGGCTTTTGAGGTTCTCTTCCCTGTCTTTGATGGTGGCAAATTTAAACTTCGAAAGGCATAGATATATCTTTTCGATGGGACTTGTGATCCTGACTGCTACAGCCTGCATGCCAAGAGCAAACACAACCAGCATATGTGCAAAGGCGATGCCAAGCAGTTTTAAAAAGTATACCCTGTTACTGTCAAGTGGCTTTGTCAGATTGAAGTCAACAAGAAGATATCCCTGAAAATTTCCCTTGGAATCTAAAAGAGGTTTGGAACAGGTGAGCAGATAGCCATACTCAGTATTACTGGTTACTGCATCGAGTGGCTCTCCTGCGCCGTGCTTTTTTATCTGGGCGAGGACGTCATCTTCAATTGTATAATTATCGCCGAGTTTGTTTGAATTACCATGATCAACATGCGCATCAAAAAGGTATGTAGCATTTACACCGTCATCATTCAGATGATAGGCATAAAGATAGAACACCTCATCAAAATAGCGGGGATATAGATCCAGTTTTTTTGCAGTTCTTTCATATTCGGCAAGGTCGTAATCGCCGCTGAGATAGTCGGGGATATGATCAATAACGATATCTTCAGCAGCGAGGTTCAGTATCTCTGTCCCTCGTTCTACATAAGATCTCCTCATGTTGCCGGAAAACCTGTTATAGCATGAGATCAGGATAATACTTATTAGTGCCAGATAAACAAAGAAACTGATTAGTGGAAATTTGATCTTCAGTGAATTAAACTTAATTGACATTTGCGGCCTCATACTCTCAATACGTCGCGTTATCATCTCACTAATATATATTTTATCACAAAAACACTTATAGATAGGAAACGATTTATATTTATACAGTACCCGGCGAGGTGTGGTAGAATTAAAGGCGTATGGTGCTCCTAAGAGCAGAAGAAAAGGACCTAAACCGGGAAAAGAGGTATTAAGATATGAGAGCGTATTTTGCAGGAGGATGTTTTTGGTGTGTGACACCAATCTATAAAATGTATGGTGTAGGCAAGGTGGTCTGTGGCTACTCGGGCGGAGATGAAGTAAATCCAACCTATGAGGACGTAAAAGCTCAGAAAACCGGGCATAGAGAGACCATAATGCTTGAGTATGACCCTGAGAAGGTAAGTTATGACAAGCTTTTGGATATCTATTTTGCAAACGTGGATCCATTCGATGGTGAGGGGCAGTTCATTGACAAGGGTTTTTCCTACACCCTGGCTATCTATTACACAAATGAGGAAGAAAAGCAAAGTGCCCTTAGTAAGATAAAAGCACTGGAAGAGAAGTCCGGGAAGGCTGTACAGGTGGCACTTGAAGCCTTCAAGAGCTTCTATGAAGCCGAAGAATACCACCAGGATTATTACCTGAAGAACCCTGAAGCCTTTGAAAAAGAGCTTTTGGAGTCAGGAAGGAAAAGAAATTGACAAAAAAATGTCAAATGGGTATAATGTAATAGTGTTCCTTATGGAACAGGGGTAAAAACTATACAAAATAAACAAAATAGGAGGGTATGAAGAAATGGGAAAGACAGCTATTATCACCGGCGGATCCAGAGGTATTGGTGAGGGCATGGCCCTTAAGCTTGGTGAGCTTGGCTACAATGTAGTGATCAACTACAGAAGTGAGTCATCCAAGTCTCTTTCAGACAATCTTGCTGCTAAGATTCAGGAACAGTATGGTGTTGAGACTTTAGTGGTAAGAGCAGACGTTAGTAAGTATGAGGACTGCGAGAACCTTGTAAAGGCTACAACAGATAAGTTCGGAGACAATATCGATGTTCTTGTAAATAACGCAGGTATTACAAATAACTGTAACTGGATCGATATCACAAGGGAACAGTATGAGAACGTTATTAATACAAACCTCATGAGTTTCCTTCACATGACACACCTTGTCCTTCCTCACATGGTTAACCACTCAAGTAAGGACAACCAGTGCTGTATCGTCAACACATCATCAGTTGGAGGACTTACCGGAGTTATCAATCAGGCAGACTACTGCGCATCAAAGTCAGGTATAATCGGACTTACAAGAGCACTTGCACTTGAGTTTGCAGGAAGAGGCGTTCGTGTAAACGCCATTGCTCCCGGTATGATCATGACAGATATGCTCCGTGGCGTTAATCAGGATGAACTCAATGCACTTGCAGCTACTATTCCTGAGGGATTCATCGGTGATGTTTCCGATATCGCAGGCGCTTTAGGATATATTCTTACAGCTCCTTACGTAACCGGACAGGTTATCTCACCTAACGGCGGATTCGTTCTTCAGTAAGAAGCGCACAGGAAAACTATTAGCAAGTCACAACCGAGAGGCTGTGACTTGCTTTTTGTTGTAGACAAAGTGGTTTTGAGAACCTAGTTCTCAAAACCATCAGACCACAGTGGTACCAGGTACCAGTAAAAGACATCCATATCTTTTGGTTTCTTCGATAATGCACTTATTGAGAAGTACAAGATCAAGATCCATTTTTACAGCAAATGCAATAGTCACCCCGCTGACCTGCTGTGTATGGTACTGTCTTATCCACTGATAGTGCATGTTCTGCGCAGGTGTAAGTGGATAAAATGTAGTTTATTTAATCGTATTTCCGGTTGATTCTCTTATTATGATATCTGTTTCTACATATGTTTTTTTGTAAGGAGTATTTGGATTGGCGATCCTGGAAAGCAGAATATCCGCAGCAATAAAGCCCATGGAACTTGAATGGATCTTCACCGTGGTAAGACTTGGCTCTATGATGGTGGCTTCGGGAGCATTATCAAATCCGCAGACCGCAACGTCCTTCGGAACTTTTTTACCAAGCTGCCTAAGGGCCTTTATGGTGCAGATTGCAAGGTAATCGTTGGCACAAAAGAAAACTTCAGGCATTTTCCCAAGCTCGCTGATCCTTGCTGCGAGATAATCTGTATCTTTGTACGGACTCGAGTCGTCATCAAGAATACAGGATCCGGTGTCGATGCCAATCCCGCTATCTGTCATGGCTGAAACGTAGGCCTGCCACCTCTCATTGAATGACTGGCAATGGAATCTGTCACCAACAAATGAGATGTTTCTCTTTCCGCTTTGGATAAATGAACTGATCAGGCGGTAGACGCTTGTAACATTCTCCATGTAGAGAGTATCAGCTGCCAATCCGAATTTCTGAAGAACAGGGGTATCTACAAAGAGAATGGGAATATTCAGACTGCAGAGGAATTTGCTGTATTTTTCGGAAAAGAGCTCTATACAGAGAATTCCTGCTATATTGTCCATGGAAAAATTAGTTGGGAGGCTTAAGGATTCAATATCATTATCTTTAATAATGTTGATTGAAAGCTTGTAGCCCAGTGAATCTATTCTGTTCTGAAATGCCTCAAGAAGCTTGGTTCCTGAATGGGATGCACCGGGAAAAGAATGAGTGAACAGGGCTATTTCTGTCTTGCCGTCCTTTAATGCTAAAAGCGTACTTGTTGCTGTATCAGCGGTATCAACTAAACTAAACTGCTTGTAGCCCATGGCTGTAGCCATCTGACAGATCTTACTCCTGGTTTCCGAAGATACGCTTCCTGAGTTGTTGAGTGCTCTGGAAACAGTATTTCTTGACATTCCAAGTGCGTCTGCAATTTCCTGTAATGTTACGCTCTTTCCCATGACTGATAACCCCTCGATAAATATTTTTGTTACATATTTCAATCCGATAAATATCATAACGCTGCAATAGCAATGTGTCAAATGCACCAATTTCTGTATGACAAGTGTGCATAATTCACAAAAAAGAACCCCATAAAAACACTGAATTTCACGAAAAGTTGTGTCATATGCACTTTTAGATTGATACAAATGACACATAATGCTATATTGTTTCTGTCAAGTGATAGTGCAAAAGCACTAAGGGAGGAATTATGCATAGAATAAAAACATTGCTTTTGATTGGCATTATGATCATCGCCAGCGTTGGATGCTCATCCAAAGCCGCAGAACCGGATACTACTTTAGATGAAACAACAGAGGAAACCGTGCAGTCAGCGGATGAAAAGTATCTGGGAGAGAACATTGAAGATCATATCGTTTTTCCGGCATCAGTGGAGGGACTTGTGGGTGATACAATGCCGTTTTACGACGAGGGAAAGTACAATGTCTTTTACCTGGCAGACCAGAGAGACGGTAAGCAGGGATATCACCCTTGGGGGCTGATCCAGACTACAGACTTTGCCTCATATGATGACAAGGGAGTTGTTTTGACTTATGGAGACGCTGTAGAAGACCAGGACATAGCTCTTGGAACCGGAAGTGTAATAAAGGGAAATGACGGTAAGTACCATGCTTTTTATACAGGACATAACGATATGTTTGAGCCAAAAGAAGCAGTGATGCATGCTGTCAGCAGCGATCTTATAAATTGGGAAAAGATTCCCGAAGATACACTTTATGCAAACGAGAATTATGCGCAGAACGACTTCAGGGATCCGTATGTTTTCTATGTTGAATCAGAAAAGTGCTATTCAATGCTTGTTGCAACAAGACAGAACAACATCGGAGTCATTGCAAGATACACTTCAGAGGACTTAAAGAGCTGGGAAGATGCCGGTGTTTTCTTTGAAAATGATATGGGAACCGATTCAAATCTGGAATGCCCGACACTCCTTTCTTATAAAGGAAAGTGGTACTTGTCATTCTCTGATCAGTGGCCTCACAGGCTTGTTCATTACAGGATAGCAGACAATTTTGAGGGCCCGTTTGAGATCCCTTCACAGGACATCTTTGACTGCAACGGCTTCTATGCAGGAAGAATGGAGACAGACGGAGAGAACTTATATGTTGTCGGATGGAACGGAACGAAGAAAAAGCATACAGACAGTGAGGACTACGACTGGGGCGGAAATATGGTCACTCATAAGCTTGTGCAGCATGAAGATGGAAGCCTCACACCTGTTTTAAACCCTGAGCTTGAAAAGCTTTTATCTAATGAGCTTTCGCTTACACCGGTCAAGATGACTGATTCAGCTTCTCTTTCGGAGGGCGTTATATCTTTTGCCGGTGAAAAATATGAGATGGCGGGATTTAAGGAACTTCTTGGCAGTTACCTTATTAAGACCACAATCAGGGGTTTTGATAAAGACGGTATGTTTGGGTTCTGCTTTGATACAAACGAAGAAAGTGTCGGAAGCCTGAACATTGTGTTTAACGGCGCCAACAACAGGATTGAGTTCTACAACGGCAGCAATATTATGGAAAGAACTGCTCAGTCATATGTTGATTTCAATTTAGCAGATAAAAATGAGCTGAATGTTTCACTGCTTGTTGCAGACGGCGTTGTGTGCATGTATGTCAACGATGAGATTGCTTTCACAACAAGAATGTACATGTCACAGGGCTCTGATTTTGGGGTGTTTAGTGTTGAATCAAAGGCAAGTTTTGAAGATTTGAAGGCATTTAAGTAAGGAAAGATAGTTGTCTTTTGGGAGAAGGCTTAGGAAGCAGATATCGTTTATAGGAGTGGAATGTTATGGGGTTAGATTTAAAAAAAGTAGTGGCAGTTGCATCAAAATATAAAGTTGCACTCGGGGGAATGCTCGCGATCGTTGCAACCTGCACAGGAATTGCGGCATGCGTAACTAAGGAAGAAGCACTTCAGCAGTCAGCTATAGTAACAATCGAGGATGAGATTGTTGCGCTTGCGAGTTCATGGCCTTCATCTTTTATTTCGCATGACTATATCGAACCGGAATTTGTTGATGATGAAAACCGCACCAATAATGCTTTTAACGTTGCAGATTTTGGAGAGCAGGGAAATAACGGATGGTTTTACAGATATGGATCATCACAGGACCCGGCAAGGTCTAAGAGACTTGAATCCTATGATGGAGAGAGATACTTTCAGCCCGGACAAAAGGGATTAGAGATAAAGTCCAATTTTATTCATACCGCGGAGGAAGTTGCATCTATACTGGAGTGGCGAGCTGCAAAGGGCGGAGATATAAATATTGACCTTGCATATGTCAAAAACGTAAATAATGATAAAAATCCCATGTATCCTGATGGAGTAACACTGTATGTTTACAAGGGGGATGAACCTATCGGAAGATACAAGGTCGATGCAAAGACAGACAAGGAAGAAGTTGTAGAAGAGTCCTTAAAAGATATACATGTCGATGAGCTGGAAAGCCTGTACTTTGTTGTGGATCCGAACATGAACAACGCATACGACGGTGGTTCATTATATGTTGCCATTTCCGATGTAAATGCCGGCGGTCCTACAGCGAAAAAGGATACAGACAGAATTGATAATAATGCTTATTCCATTGATGATTTCGGCCACCAGGGAAATAATGGCTGGACCTATATGTGCGGAAAAAGCATCGCTGATGCAAAACTTGTATCAACAGAAAAGAACGGAGAGTACATGAATTCTACATCTCCAAATCTTTCAATCAGCCAGTTCTTTATTCATCCATCAATAAATGATGAGGCAATGCTATGCTGGCAGCCTGCAGTCGATGGTGCCGTTGAAATAAGAGGAACTTACACCAAGTTTGAGCAAAACGATGGAA
Source organism: Butyrivibrio sp. UBA3740 (assembly GCA_002372465.1). Taxonomy (GTDB): domain Bacteria; phylum Bacillota; class Clostridia; order Lachnospirales; family Lachnospiraceae; genus Butyrivibrio. The sequence continues at coordinate 4,053 of DFGW01000078.1, read as the reverse complement.
ATCCTGACTGGCCGGATGGTGTAACTGTCTCTGTCTACAGGAACAGAGAAAAGCTTTTTTCCCAAAAAGTTGCAGCACCAAAGAAGGGCAAGAATGAGATTTCTTTCAGGGAAAAGAATGTAAGCGTAAGCACGTCAGACAGATTATACTTTGTGGTTGATGCAGGAGGAAATGCGTCTTACGATGGCGGCGCATTCGATATTGCAATCCTTGACAGGACCGGTGCAACAACCGAAAAAGACGTTGTTATTGCCGGAGATGATACAAGAGAAAACTACGCAGACGTTAAATATGACTTTGGCAAACAGGGAGAAAACGGCTGGTTCTACCAGGAAGGTTATGGAGATGACCCAAATGATGTATGCAATATGCGCATCTTTGACGAAAAGGAGTACAGATATTTTGACAGCAGCTACCTGGAGATAAAGAGCGATTTTGTAAATCCCGGAAAAGGAAAATCTGCTGTGATCAAATGGAAGGTCGCAAAAACAGGAACAATCAGGCTTAATACTTCCTATACCAAGTTTAAGAACGAGGATAAGAATCCAAGCTTGCCGGACGGAACCAGGGTTACTCTTTATCATAATAATACGGTTCTTGCACAGGAGGAATTTGCGCCAGACACCAGGCAGGAAATATCTAAGCGCATGGATGTTGAGTCTTTAAAAGTAAATAAGGACGACTATATTTCTATGGTCATCAATTGTAAGGAAAACAACGCCTATGACGCGGGGAAATACGAGTTTTCTGTTTTTGATCTTACCGATGTGACCACAGAAAATGACATCTCTATCAATGAATGTGAGACAAGGCAGAACTTTGCTGATGTTAAATATGATTTTGGTGAGCAGGGTAAAAACGGATGGTTCTACCAGGAAAGTGTAGGAGATGCGCCTTTTGTCGCCTACAATATGCGAAAATACAGCCCTGAAGAAGAGCGATACATTGATTCACGCGATCTGGAGATAAAGAGCGATTTTGTGAATCCCGGAAAGGGCAAGTCCGCAGTTATCAAATGGAAAGTAGCCCAGAACGGAACGATCAGAATTGATGCTTCATATACTAAACTTAAGAACGAGGATAAAAATCCGGATTGGCCGGATGGAACAAGGGTGACACTGTATCATAATGGCACAGTTTTAGTTCAGCAGGATTTTGATGCTGAACTCAATGAAATTACTAAAAGACTTGATGTTGCAGGACTTGATGTTGCCAAGGATGACTATATATCAATGGTCATCAATTGTAAGGAAAACAATGCCTATGATGCAGGTCTTTATGAGTTTTCCATAAAGGGATTGTCTGCGCTTACGGGACAGACAGAGAGAGACGTTATAAATTGGGATAAAGGCCGTTCAAACAACGCATCACTCCAGGATGATTTCGGAAAGCAGGGAGAAAACGGCTGGTGCTTCCAATCAGGATACTATCAGGATCCATACTTTGCTGTGAACGTTGAGCGACTTGAAGAAAATGGTGAGAAATACACGACTCTTGACGGAATAGAGATAAAACGTGATTTCATCATGCCTGCTAACAAGGGAAGATCTGCAAATGTGAAGTGGGTTGCAGCTGAAAACGGCAAGATCGACATAATGGCATCCTATACAAAACTTCTTAATGAAGATAAAAATCCGGATTGGCCGGACGGCGTGACAGTGTATCTTTTCAAGAACAGAGAAGTCCTGAAAAAAGAGGATTTCGCGCCACTTACCGATGAGAAGATCACGAAGGATCTGTCAGTAGAGGATGTTGAGGTACGTGCCGGAGATTGCATTACTCTTTTGGTAGATGGAAAGGCAAATACCGCTTATGACGGCGGAAATTTCACTTTTGTGATCGAAGATGCAGAGCTTAGGACCATGAAGATGGTCAATAACAGCGGGAAGAACTATGCAAATCTTTCTTATGATTTTGGAGAGCAGGGCAGTAACGGCTGGTACTATCTTGAAGGCAGAAGAATAGACAAAGCAGAGGTCTTGTCAAAGAAGACTGCTGATGGAACAGGGTTTATTTCAAGAAAATTAAGCGGTCTCGAAGTGAAGAAGGACTTTGTGCAGCCAAGGCTTAATGCCGATGCAATGTACAAATGGGTTGTGGCAGCTGACGGAGAAATAGATATAACCGGTCAGTATGTGAAGTTTGGCCATGAAGATCCCAATGCAGACTGGCCTGACGGCGTAACTATCGAGATCTTCAAGAATAACTCCAGACTGTATAACACTGTTTGCAACTGCTCGAAAGGTGAAGGAAACGATAATGCAAGAGCTGTAACCATCGAAAAACTGCAGGTTAAGAAGGGAGACATCCTTACTTTTGACATAGGCTGCAACAGGAATAATGCCTGGGACGGAGGAAGGCTTGAAATTGATATTGCTGATTCTGAAGGAATCAAGGTTTCAGTAGGCGATGAAGTCAGGACCAACAACACTGTACTCGGTAATCTTGAATCATTCGAGCAGGGTAAGGACGGATGGTGGTTCCTTGAAGGAAAAGACTTAAACAGTGCAAAAGTCCTTGTATATGCTAATGAGGATAAGACTGCTTTTATTTCTCCTTCCAATGAGAATCTCGAAATGAAGAAAGACTTTGTTCATCCCGGAGAGAAGAAGGCAGCAATATATCAATGGGTAGTGTACGAAGATGGAAAAATCGATGTGCTTGGCGACTATACCAAATTCGGGCAGACTGACGCAAATCCTGATTATCCGGATGGTGTGGGACTTAAGGTGTTCTTAAATGAAGAGCTTCTTGAGGAAAAAGATATAGCGGTTTTGCAGGGAGATGGTAATGATAACAAGGCAGACTTCATGTTTACTCAGCTTGACGTCAGGAGAGGTGATAAGCTTTCATTTGTTATTGACGGAAAGAATAATATAGCCTATGATGCAGGCAGATTGTCTGTGAGTGTTTATGCGGCAAAAGAGAAGGCTGAAGGTGAAAAGCTGCGCACTAACAACACTAATCTCTTTGAATCATTTGGTGAGCAGGGCACAGATGGCTGGACCTATGGAATGTGCGACTGGGATGGAAAGAACTTTGAAGAGCTTTCCTATGATCCTGATAATGAAAGATACTATAATAACGGAAAACCTGAGCTTAAAAGGGACTTTGTAGAGCCGGGAAATGGCAGAAACGCTGCATACAGATGGGAAGCAGCTAATACAGGTAAAATAAAGGTTTGCGGAAGCTACACCAAGTTTGCCAATAATGAAGACCCTGATGCCAACGGCATTTGCATGAGAATTTTCGTAAACGGCGAAGAAAAGAAGTGGTTTGGTGGAATTACCCAGGGCAACTTTGATTCTGAAAAAGAGATAACATTCGATGAAGAGTATATCGTTCACGAAGGTGACATCGTAATGTTTGCCGT
>DFGW01000078.1:0-588 GCA_002372465.1 Butyrivibrio sp. UBA3740 | reverse complement strand
TACGATGGCGGAAGACTTTCTGTAGTTATCAAAGATGCTGACAAGAACTCAGATGATGAGGAAAATGGAGATAAGCCCGAACCCGGAGAAGGTGGCAATGCTGAGAATCCTGGTGAAGATGGCTCTGATAGCGAAGGCAGGAGCAATAGCACAAGTATTGCTGGCGCTTTCGGCGAACAGGGCTCAGATGGCTGGCACTACGGAATGTGCGACTGGAACGGCAAGAATTTTACAGAGCTTTCCTATGATTCTGATAATGAAAGATACTATAATAGCGGAAAACCTGAGCTTAAAAGGGACTTTGTAGAGCCGGGAAATGGCAGAAATGCAGCTTATCTCTGGATCGCAGCAAACGATGGAAGTATCAGGATCAGCGGAGAATATGTGAAGTTTCCTAACAGCGAAGATCCTGATGCCAACGGAACCTGTATGAGAATATTCCTTAACGGGGATGAGAAGCTTTGGATTGGCGGAGATACGCAGGGCAATTTCAGCTCAGAGATCAAAAAAGATTTTTATCAGGAATATGAAGTGAAAAAGGGTGACGAGATCATATTTGCTGTGGATCCTGACGGAAACGACAGCTAC
>DFGW01000145.1 GCA_002372465.1 Butyrivibrio sp. UBA3740 | reverse complement strand
TACTTTTCATGTCCATGATTTTCCCAGATATTCCTATTTATTGCACAAACTGTGATATTATAGTTCTGTCACCGTGATATGTGAACACAATTCTTATCCCGCAACGGTGCGCATTACAGGGAATAACTAGGAATTTCAAGGAGCAAAGATAAATGATAAGAATTTTATTCGTCTGCCACGGCAAAGTACTTTAATTACTGAAAAAACCGCATATTTAAGCGGCTTTGGTAAGATGAATTCTTGTTTTACCCTCGTTTTACCCTTATACAACATATGTCGGAAAAGTGAATTGATTATCTAAAAATATCTATTTTACATAAAGAGCAGTTGTTCTTAAAAAAGAACGATTGCTCTTTCTCTATGCCCAAAACCGGGTGCAACAATATTGAATTCACAGGAGGACACAGGATGAACTACGAAGAATTTAAAGAAAATCTTGCAAATGATGTCAAGGAGCAGATGGAGTCTAGATCAGGCTCTGGAGTCGCAGTGGAAACCAGAACAGTTGAGAAGATGAATGAGACTTATGATGCGCTCACGGTAAAACCTGAGGATAGCATTATTGGAGTAAATCTCAATGTTACAAACCTCTATAAGGAATATGAGGACGGAAAGGACTACGACAGTATTGTAAACGGGGCTGCAGAAGTTGCTGAAAATGCCTTGAGCAACAAACCGGACTTCAACCTGGATGTTATTAAGGACTATGACCAGATGAAGGATAAGCTGGCAATTGAAGTGGTTTCTGCTGAGAGGAATAAGGATCTTTTGGAGACAGTACCTCATAAAAACATCGAGGACATGGCGGTGGTTTACAGATTCGTTCTTGGCGATTCACAGGCAGGTGTTGGAACAATTCTTGTAAATAATCAGATGCTTGATAACTACGGCATCACAGCGCAGCAGCTCCATGAAGATGCTATTAAGAATGCTCCGGAGATAAGACCTCTTGTCATTGAGGGAATGGCTGAGGTTCTTGCCAAGCAGATGGGCGTTGAAGATCTTGAGATGCTGGGGCTGAACATTCCTCCAGAACAGGAGCAGATGTTTGTAGCTTCCGTTGAAGGAAATGTCCATGGCGCCGGTGTTCTTGCTTATCAGAATTTCATGGACCAGGCTGCAGACAGAGTCGGTGGTAGTTTCTTTATTTTACCCAGCAGCATTCATGAGGTGCTGATCATTCCTGACAATGGCAAGTTTGATACTGCAAGTCTTGAGAACATGGTAAAAGAGGTAAATGCCACAACCGTAGATCCTTCAGACCAGCTCACGGACAGTGTATATCACTATGATGCAGATGCAAAGGTGTTTGAGCTTGCTGAGAAGTTTGAGGACAGAATGAATGACAAGGTGGTTGATATCAGGAAAGAAACGCTTGAGCATGCAGCACCTAAGCCTCACAGAGACCGCGGAGGCGAAGCAATCTAATGGAAAAATACGCGGCTGATAAACCAAAGGACTGCAGAAAGTGCTTCTTTGGAACAAGCAAGGGCGTTTGCACCAGGTATTCTGAGTGCTTTTACGTCATAAGGAGAAACAAGCAGACGCGTAAAAAGTGTGTAAAGGACTGCCCTTACGGAGCGCACTGGCCATGTATTGGCTGGTGCACTCGTAAGATACTTGAGGAAAAGAGGAATTAGTATAAATGGCTGAGTTTGATTATTTCTATGGTCAGGAAGCGGACCTGTTCAGCTTTATCAGAGTCCCAAAGCTGCTGTTTACAGATTCAAGATTTAAGGAACTTACAAGTGATGCCAAGGTTCTTTATGGTCTGTTACTGGATAGAATGAGCCTGTCTTCAGAGAATAAATGGTTTGATGAAAAAGGAAGAGTGTATATTATCTACACGATTGAGCAGATCAGCGACAGCATAGGCTGTTCAAGTGGTAAGGCATGCAGGACACTCAAACAGCTTGTTGATATAGGACTTGTAGATAAGGATTTTAAAGGACAGGGGAAGGCAGCTCTTTTGTATGTGAAGAAGATTCTGTCCGGTATGTCACAGCGTGAAAACAAGAATGTTCAAAATGGAAATCCTAGAATGTTCAAAACAGAAATCCAAGGATGTTTAAAACGGGAATCTAATAATACTGAGATAAATAATACTGATTTAAGTAATACTGAGAATAAAAATATCTCATCTAATCTCATCAGGATATATCCACCGGAGAATAAGCGGTTTTCTGATGATGCGATGAGACGAGATGAGAAAAGAGATTCCTGTATGTCTGATATATCAAAACTAAAAAGGGAAATATGTGAAAACATTGATTTAGTCAGTCTAAAACAGAGATTTCCTTACAATGGCGAGCTTATAGACCAGATAGCAAATCTGATTGTGGATGTCCTGTCGGATGAAGCAAAGTATTTCATTGTTGGAGGAGCAAAGAAATCTCCGGAGCTGGTGAAAGAACAGTTCAGAAGCCTTGATTACAGCCATGTAGCTTATGTTATTGATTCTTTGAAGAACAATACTACTGATGTGAAGAATGTCAGGCAGTACCTTATTGCAGCACTTTATAATGCGCCACTTACTATTGATGCCCACTACGAAAACATGGTCAGTCATGACCAGGCAAGGGGCTATTTCTGAGAAATGAGAGGATGAAAATGAGCAGAGGAACAGTATATGCCCTGGTCAACCAAAAGGGAGGAACGGGCAAAACACAGAGTACGGAGAATATAGGCATAGGCCTTGCTAAAGAAGGCAAAAGAGTCCTGCTGGTAGATCTTGACCCGCAGGGCTCTCTTACTATCAGCATGGGATATCCAAAGACGGATGATATCCCAGTTACAGTGACCGATATCATGAGCGGTGTGCTTCAGGAATACCCGATAGAACGGGGCGAGGGGATCATCCATCATCCGGAAGGTGTTGACCTTATCCCGGCAAACATATCACTGGCTGGTCTTGAGGTGTCGCTGGTAAATGCCATGGGAAGGGAGAGAATCCTGAAGGAATATATTGACTGTGTGAAAAATGATTACGATGCGGTCCTGATCGATTGTATGCCATCGCTTGGAATGCTGACGGTCAATGCTCTTACAGCTGCAGACAGACTTATTATTCCGGTTCAGAGCCAGTATCTGTCTGCTAAGGGACTGGAACAGCTTCTCCAGACTGTCAGCAGGGTAAAGAGGCAGATGAATCCTGGACTGAAGATTGATGGAATTCTGCTGACCATGGTAGACAGCAGGACCAATTATGCAAAAGAGATAAGTGGTCTTGTCAGAAATGTCTATGGAAAGAATATCAAGGTATATGACACAGAGATTCCTTTTTCTGTAAGGGCAGCGGAGATAAGTGCTGCAGGAAAGAGCATTTATGAGCATGATCCCAAGGGAAAAGTTGCTGAGGCATATAAGAAGCTGACAAAGGAGGTGCTGAAGAATGCAGAAATCTCACGGAAACATTCAGCTTTCGAGTTATGACGATATTTTTGGCGGAGCTTCCCCAAAGGAAAAGGAAGCAGAAAGCATTGGAACCGAGCAAGTTAAGGATATTCCTTTATCGGAGCTTCATCCATTTAAGAACCATCCCTTTAAGGTTCTGGATGATGAGGAGATGGCTAAAACTGCTGAGAGCATCAAAGAATACGGGGTACTCACTCCGGCAATTGTACGACCGAGAGATGAAGGTGGATATGAGATTGTGTCAGGTCACAGAAGATGTCATGCTTCGGAGATTGCTGGAAAAGAAACACTGCCCTGTATCGTGAGAGATTTGGACGATGATGCCGCCACCATATTGATGGTTGATGCCAATATGCAAAGGGAGTCACTGCTTCCCAGTGAAAAGGCATGGGCATACAAAATGAAGCTTGATGCAGTGAGGAGAAAGGCTGGAAGACCTTCAATAGAAAATTCGGGCCAACTTGACCCGAATTTAAAAGGGACACGTTCAAATGCGATTGTCGCAGAGGAATCCGGAGAAAGTGTGAAGCAGGTTCAACGTTATATCAGGCTTACTAACTTACTTCCTGAGATTCTGGATATGGTTGATAACAAGCAGATCGGCTTCAATCCGGCTGTGGAACTGTCCTATCTTGATGTAGATGAACAGAAGCGTCTTTTAGAAGCCATGGACTTCTCTCAGACAACACCTTCTTTATCACAGGCACAGCGCATAAAGAAGATGTCTCAGGAAGAGGGAATTACCCAGGAGGCCATGAACGTGATCATGTCAGAAGAAAAGAAGTCAGATGTAGATAAAGTTACAATCAAAAATGAAGTTCTGAAGAAGTATTTTCCAAAGAACTACACTCCAAAACAGATGGAGGACACAATTGTTAAGCTCCTTGACCAGTGGCAGAAGAAAAGAATGCGGGAGCAGCAGCTATAGAAGCATTTGAAAGGGGGAATTTCTTATGCAGGAAGCTGTAGAAGAGAAAACCATAAACCTTGCTGTCAGCATGAGCAAGCTGTCATGGAGAGCTATTGTCGGGGCAGTGAGGGCTTATATTGCTTACAAACGCCATAAGGAAATGATGGGGCCTAAGCGTTATCGCGGCAAGCAAACTGTGAAACAGCTTATAAGTCAGGACCAGGGCATAACAAGCATGGTTGTTGGAGATGAGAGCATTAAGCAGTTCGAGAGGATAGCAAAGCGTTACGGTGTGGATTTTGCCATAACAAAGGATAAATTCTCGGATCCACCGAAGTATACTGCTTTCTTTAAGGCGAAAGACCTGGATGCGTTGGAAGCGGTAATGGATGAGTTTGAGAAAACAAAGGCATTCGATAAACAAAAGCCCAGCGTGTTAGAAAAGCTTGATCATTACAAGGAGGTTTCCAAGGAGCAGATTACCAAAGCAAAAATTCATGTAAAGGAGATGGTGCGATGACTAAATCACAGAAGCGTATTATCATCCTAAACATCCCATATGTTGTTGCGGGACTGTTTGCTACAAACTTTGGAGAAGCATGGAGACTGGCATCGGGAGCTGGTGCATCGGAAAAGATAAATCATATTTTGGATGTACTTCCTGTGGCACTTTCCAATCCTATTCCCAGCTTTCACCCATTGGATATTATTGTCGGAGCAGTTCTGGGAGGGCTCTTTAAACTGGCAGTATATCTAAAGGGGAAGAATGCCAAGAAGTACAGGCATGGTGCTGAGTATGGAACTGCCAGATGGGGAACGGCACAGGACATAGAGCCATTTGTAGATCCTAAGTTTGAGAAGAATGTGATTCTCACTCAGACAGAGCGTCTGACAATGAATAGCAGACCAAAGATTCCAAAGTATGCCAGAAACAAAAATGTCTTGGTGGTAGGTGGTTCTGGTTCCGGTAAAACAAGATTCTTTCTTTTACCGAACTTACTACAGATGCACAGTTCCTATGTAGTAACTGATCCTAAGGGAGACCTGGTGGTTAAGACGGGAATGTGCCTAAAAAAGCATGGATACAAAATCGTAGTCTTTAACACTATCAACTTCAGTAAGAGTGCCCATTACAACCCATTCCGCTATATTCATTCGGAAAAAGATATCTTGAAGCTGGTAAATACCTTGATTTCTAACACAAAAGGTGAAGGAAAGTCAGGTGATGAGTTTTGGACCAAAGCTGAGACGCTGCTCTACACGGCACTTATAGGATATATCTATTATGTTGCACCGTATGAAGAGCAAAACTTCAATACTCTCTTGGAACTGATCAATGCTTCAGATGTCCGGGAAGATGATGAGGACTATATGAGCCCGGTGGATATGCTTTTCAGGGATTTGGAAAAAGATGATCCGAACCACTTTGCTGTAAGGCAATATAAAAAATTCAAAGTGGCTGCAGGCAAAACCATGAAATCAGTGCTTATTAGCTGTGCTGCAAGACTTTCTCCATTTGATATCCAGGAGCTAAGGGACATAACACGTTATGATGAACTTGACCTTGATATGCTTGGCGATAGGAAGACAGCTCTTTTCCTTATCATGAGTGATACGGATCCGACTTTCAATTTCCTGATTGCCATGATCTATAGCCAGATGTTCAATCTTCTCTGTGAAAAAGCTGATGATGTCTATGGTGGAAAGCTACCGATTCATGTGCGCTGTCTTATTGATGAGACGGCCAATGTGGGACAGATACCAAATCTGGAGAAACTGGTTGCTACGATCCGAAGCCGTGAGATCAGTGCCTGTCTATTCCTGCAGGCAAAGTCACAGCTCAAAGCTCTGTATAAGGATCACTGTGATACCATTATCGGCAATATGGACTCACAGCTATTTCTTGGTGGAACTGAGCAGACTACGCTGAAAGACTTAAGCCAGATGCTTGGCAAGGAGACCATAGACATGTACAACACCGGAGAGAGCCGGGGTAACAATCCATCCTATTCTATGAATTACCAGAAGACCGGTAAAGATCTCATGACCATGGATGAACTTGCGGTCATGGATGGCGGTAAATGTATCCTGCAGCTAAGGGGTGTGAGACCATTTTACTCCGATAAATATGATGTTACACAGCATCCGCATTACAAGGAGACTGCTGAGTACAATAAGAAAAATGCATATGATATAGCAAAGAATCTAAATCCTCCAATGTCTCTGAAGGATGATGATCTTTATGATGTAGTAGAAGCATAAAAAGGCGAATCACTTCGCCTTTTTAGCTTCTGTATTTTGGGTATCATTCTTTTTTGATTGCCATTTGGATAATACAGTTTCGAGTTTTTTAAAATCTAAACATCTGCTTTTAAGAGAACTATTAGCCTTTCCGGAATTTATCATGTTATAAAGTTTGTTGGCCTTTTTGATTATTGCGTCCTGATTCTTCTGAATCCAATCAAGCTCTTTGGAACAAAGAATCTTATATGCTTTATTTTCTTGAGAATCATTTTTATTGATTCGTACATTCATTTTCTTGATTACTGTGCTGTCAACAGGAATCATATTGTTAAAATTCAAGACTCCGATAAGCTTATCTCCAGAAAAAATTCTTGAAAAATCGACGTCATTCTTCATTGAATAGTGTTTGGCTTTAGGAGAATCTATAGGAATACAGTATTGGTAATCATTGCAAACAACAACTACTCCTACAAAAGGCCTGTTGCTTTTATGAATTTGGGGTGATACAGATTGAACTCTATCATCTGCATTATGAAGGTTACGGACATATTTCATGTCCATTGTGTAAATAAAAAGCTTTTCTTGATTCATATTCCTCCCAAAATATAAGAAGGCTGCAACAAGTGCAGCCTTCAATCGCTTCCACTTAACGGTAGGATTCACCGCTTTAATAGTTCCCACTCACAGTAGGGTTCACTGCTTTTATGGTTCCCACTCACAGTAGGGTTCACTGCTAAGTTTAGAATAACATAAATCTTTTGATAGTCAATATAACCTGAGAAGATTTCACAAAGAATTTACATAGGCCAGCCAAGGTCGGAGACGTCCGGTACTTACTGGTCTATTTTTATGCTCTAAAGCAGGTGCACATGAAGCGGAGCATATCGAAACCACTAATTGTTTTCAATCAAAGAAAGGAGAGTAGTCCGAAGATTCTATGGTCGGATGAAGTATGTTTATTGAAGTAGAGCGTATATGAAGGATGTAGTATGAAGCTGGATTTTTGGGCGAAACAAGAATTCTTATGGCATTCTTTAATTCAGCAGTAGGCGTATTACAGACACTCGTTGTCGCACTTGGAGCCGGTCTTGGCGTATGGGGTATCATCAACCTCCTTGAGGGTTACGGCAACGACAACCCCGGTGCGAAGAGCCAGGGAATTAAGCAGCTGATGGCAGGTGGTGGTGTCTGCCTCATCGGTATCAACCTTATTCCTCTTCTTTCAGGACTCTTCTGATTCCTGAAAGGGGAGCGCGGCCTGCCGCGCTATAGCAAGTGGCAGGACTGAAAATTTCATATTGTTCGGGGGCTGGCAATTGACCAGTCCCCACCTATAAAAAAACAGAGAGGTGGCAATCTATGGATAGAGTTGTAGAAGAACTGGCCGCCTGGATAAAGTCTGTACTTGTAGATGGTATTATGAGCGTAATGGTAGGCATGTTTCAGGATGTGAATAACCATGTGGCGGATATAACTACCCAGGTTGGAACACCTCCTTCATCATTTCAGCCGGCAATCTTTAACATGATAAAAAATCTCTCTGAGACGGTTATCATGCCAATTGCCGGGATGGTGCTGACCTTTATTGCCTGCTATGAACTGATACAATTGATCACAGCTCATAATAACCTGGCTAACTTTGAAACATGGATATTCTTCAAATGGATGTTCAAGACCTATGTTGCAGTCATGCTGATTACTCACTGTTTTGATTTTGCTATGGCAGTATTTGATGTGGCTCAGCATGTTGTAAACAGTAGCGGAGGACTCATTGCAGCGTCGACTGCAATTGATGACTCGGCTCTGTCGAGCATGAGAGCTACGCTTGAAGCAATGGATATGGCAGCATTGTTTGGACTATTTTTCCAGGTAATGTTTGTAAACATAGCCACAAGAATCATTGCTGCATTCATATTTGTGGTGGTTTATGGCCGTATGCTGGAGGTGTATCTGACCATAAGCCTTGCCCCGATTCCATTTGCGACATTCGGCAATAGGGAACAGAGTCAGATGGGGCAGAACTATGTAAGAAGCCTGTTTGCACTTGGGTTCCAGGGATTCCTGATAATGGTCTGCGTTGCTATTTATGCTGCACTGGTCCATTCTGTTGCATTCTCAAGCGATATCATCGGTTCCATGTGGGGAGTTTTGGGTTATACAGTTCTTTTATGCTTCTCACTTCTGAAGACAAGTTCCATTTCAAAGAGCATATTCAACGCAAGGTAAGACAAAGGGGGCAAACCAGGTATGGCAAATTTCGTATCGGTCCCCAGGGATCTTTCCAGGGTCAAGGAAAAACTGTTTTTTAATCTAACCAAAAGGCAAATCGTATGCTTTTCACTGGCGGCGCTCGTAGGAGTCCCGTCTTTTTTCTTTGTAAAAAAGCTGACGGAAGATGTCAGTGCATCAACAATCGTGATGATGGTGCTCATGCTGCCATTCTTTTTTGTGGCACTTTATGAAAAAGACGGCATGAACTGTGAGACCATCCTAAAGCACATGGTAGAGTGGAGGTTCAAAAGACCCAAGGAGCGTCCCTACAGGACCAGTAATTATTATGCTGCCCTCATGAGGCAGAAGAAACTAAACGAGGAGGTAGAGGACATTGTTATTTCATTTGTTCAAAAGGAAAAGAAAACGTGACCTGAAAGTTCCGGTCCGCCTCTCATCCGAGGAAAAGAAACAGATAAAAAAGGTAGTCGACAATGCCAAAAAGGCTGACAAGGTACCGCATTCCGCACAGGAATCAATAACATTTGAGAGGATGTTTCCAAGCGGTATATGCAGGGAGGAAGGAGACTTTTATTCAAAGACGATCCAGTTCCAGGACATCAATTACAAGCTGGCACAGGAAGAGGACAAGACAACCATCTTTGAGGAGTGGTGCAGCTTCCTTAACTTCTTTGACAGCTCTGTGGAGTTTTCTCTGACATTCCTTAACGTTAGTACGGATGGCACAAAGTTTGAAAAGAGTATCAGGATTCCTCTTAAGAAAGATACTTTTAATGACGTAAGAGATCAGTATTCATCGGTTCTTAAGAGTCAGTTTGAAAAAGGTAATAACGGCCTTACAAAGACCAAGTACCTTACTTTCGGTATCCACGCTTCTTCCATAAGGGAGGCGAAGCCAAGGCTGGCCCGTATAGAGACTGATGTTCTCAATAACTTCAAACACATAGGAGTATATGCAAATACTCTTAATGGAAAAGAAAGACTGAAAGTCATGCACGCAATCCTGCATATGGGCGATGATGACAGATTCATGTTCGACTGGAAGTGGTGTACGGAGAGGGGGCTTAGTCCAAAAGACTTTATTGTTCCAAGCAGTATCGCGTTTCCAACTAAGAAAACCTTTGAGATGGGCGACATGTACTGCGCCATGAGCTTTCTTTCCATTACTGCATCGGAGATAAATGATGAGATGCTCTGTGATTTCCTTTCCATGGATTCATCACAGGTTCTCACGATCCATATGCAGTCGGTAGATCAGAACACGGCTATCAAAAAGGTAAAGCGCACCATTACAGAGCTTGATAAAAGTAAGATTGAGGAGCAGAAAAAGGCTGTCCGTGCCGGATATGACATGGACATAATTCCCTCTGATCTGGCCACTTATGGTAAGGATGCCAAGTCACTTCTGAGGGAACTGCAGAGCCAGAATGAGCGAATGTTTATGATAACTTTTCTTATCATGAACACAGGAAAGACACTGAGGGAGTTGGAAAACAATGTATTTCAGGCAAAGAGTATAGCCCAGAAGCACAGCTGTACTCTGGTCAGACTCGACTATCAGCAGGAGATGGGGCTCATGTCGAGTCTTCCGTTAGCTCGCAATCATATCGAGATACAGCGCGGTATGACTACTTCAAGTTCAGCAATCATGATTCCATTCACTACGCAGGAGCTTTTCCAGGAGGGAGAGGAATCACTGTATTACGGGCTAAATGCTCTTTCCAACAACCTGATCATGGCAGACAGAAAAAAGCTGAAGAACCCTAACGGCCTTATTTTAGGTACACCGGGCTCCGGTAAGTCTTTTGCTGCGAAGAGGGAAATGGCCAATGTCATGCTCTCTACAGACGATGACATCATAGTCTGCGATCCTGAGGCGGAGTACGCGCCTCTTGTAAAGAAATTCGGAGGCCAGGTAATCAAGATCAGCCCCAATTCCAAGCAGTATATCAATCCCATGGATATCAATCAGAACTATTCTGATGATGATAACCCAATAACGCTTAAGGCAGAGTTTATTTTATCTCTGTGTGAGCTGGTCATCGGCGGTAAAGAAGGTCTGATGCCTATCGAAAGAACTGTTATAGACCGATGCGTTCACAAGATCTATAACAAGTATTTCGATGATCCAAGACCGGAGAATATGCCTCTTCTGGAGGACCTATATAATGAGCTGCTTAAGCAGGATGAGAAGGAGGCTCACAATCTGGCAACTGCGCTGGAAATCTATGTAAAAGGTTCTTTGAATGTTTTTAACCACAGGACCAACGTGGATATCAATAACAGGATTACATGTTACGACATAAAGGATCTGGGAAAACAGCTAAAAAAGCTGGGAATGCTCATAGTTGAGGATCAGGTCTGGGGAAGAGTTTCTGCCAACAGAGAATCCGGAAGGAGTACCCGTTACTATATGGACGAGTTCCACCTTCTGCTCCGTGAAAAGCAGACAGCCAGCTACAGTGTGGAGATTTATAAGCGTTTCCGTAAGTGGGGAGGCATTCCGACAGCCATAACTCAGAACGTCAAGGACCTGCTTGCATCAGCAGAGGTTGAGAATATCCTTGAGAACTGTGAATTCATCTATATGCTCAATCAGGCTTCAGGTGACAGGTCAGTCCTGGCACATAAGCTCAATATAAGCCCACACCAGTTATCCCATGTCACACAGGCGGGAGAAGGTGAAGGGCTTTTATTTTTTGGAAATGTGATTCTGCCTTTTGTGGATCACTTTCCGAAGGATATCGAGCTGTACAGAATCCTCACAACCAAGCCTTCTGACCTTGCCAAGTACAGGGAAGAAGAGGATGAACAGTAATTCACTCAAAGAGGGGGATAAGGATTTGAATGATAAGGCGCATTTTAGAGGTAAATTCAGGACGAAGTCCACCATAGAGGCTGAGTATGGGAAAAAGATAAAGCGCAGAGGTGTTGATTGTAAGGAAGAAGGTATAGATCCGGAACGAAAAAAGGTTCTTAAAGGCAGACTTGAGTCTGAAGAAATGCTTGGCGTAAAAGCTCAGATGAAAGCAGAGACTGCCAGGATAAAAGCACTGCAGGCTGCAGAGGGAGGCTTAAGAGTTGGCACGGCAGTTGTTGGAACAGCTGCTGAAGTAGTTGCTGTAGGAAGCAATGGCACTCAGGATGACAAGAACGTATCTGGTGATGTGGTGCATGATGGGGCATCAGCTGTCCATGAGTCTATGGATATAATCAATGAAGGCATCTATCAGCGAAAGCTTAAGCGCCAGCATAAGGAAGAAAAGAAGCATTCCAATGAACAGAATCCAAGAGATGGCTCCAATGCCAAGTCCAGGGCTGCCCAGATGAAGAAAAAACGCAAGTCCTACTACCAGAAGGAAAAAGAGCGTGAGACTGCCAAACGAGGTGCGACCATGCTTGAGGATGCGATCAATAAGATCACTGAGAAGATGAGTGACGTACTGGCTGCTCTTGCCAATTTCGTAAAGGAGAATCCTAAGCTCATTATTGCAATCCTGATTGTAGTGCTGATTATAGTTCTTTTATCTACGATGCTTTCTAGCTGTGCAATAATGATGCCTTCAACATCGGATGGAGTGCTGGTCTCAACATATACCGCATATGATGAGGACATTCTGGGTGTTGAAACGGATTACAGGAAGCTGGAAAAAGACCTGAAGAAAAAGATAGACGACACTGAAACACTCTACCCTGGCTATGACGAGTATGAATACGAACTTGATGAGATAGGCCATAACCCGTATGAACTCATCACATATCTGACAGTTAAATATGATGACTTCAAGCGAAAAGACATGAAGGCTATCGTAAAGAAACTGTTTGATAAACAGTATAAGCTGACATATAAGTCCAGAACTGAAACACGTACAAGAACGGTAGAAAAAACAGGCTCACGCTGGGTGGATGACGCTTCCTATGCAGAAGGCGGATACTACGAGGACTACACCTACGAAGAGGAAGAAGAGTACACCGTAAAGATCCTGAAGGTAAAGCTGGATAACAGAAGTCTTGGGAAAGTCATAGAGGAGATGGGGCTTACTGACAAGCAGAAGTCTCACTATGACCTTTTGCTATATACCAAAGGTAATAAGGAATATCTTTTTGCTGATATCTACACTGATCTTGAGGATCCGGAGGATTATCACGTCCCTGGTGATGCTCTTACTGACCACCAATTTGCTCTGATGATAGCTGAGGCAGAAAAGTACCTTGGCAGGGAATATGTCTGGGGTGGAAGCAATCCTACCACTGGTTTTGATTGTTCCGGATATGTCTGCTGGGTTCTGAATCACTGCGGCTATAGCGTGGGAAGGACCACAGCTCAGGGACTTAGGAAAAGAAGCGCCTATGTTTCTCCGTCAGATGCAAGACCTGGAGATCTTATCTTTTTCCAGAGGACCTATGATACTCCGGGAGCAAGTCACGTGGGCATCTATGTTGGAAATGGAATGATGATTCATTGCGGTAATCCTATTTCTTACACTTCAATCAACACTAAGTACTGGCAACAGCACTTTTTATGCTATGGAAGACCATAAGGGGGAGATTATGTTTGAGAGATTAGACAGGTACAAGGCTGAACTTGCAAAGGCCAGGGAGCGAAGAGCTGAGGCTGATGCAAAAGTTAAAGCCCTGGAAAAGAAATGCCAGGAGGAAGAGATGGCTGCGGTTCATGAAATGATGAAGGCTGCGGACATTACTCCTGAAGGACTCCAGAAGCTGATTGCTTACACAAAAGGCAATCTCCCTGGAGGGAAATCCGTTGGCGATATCGTCAGCGGAAATAATGATGAGGAGGATACTGAAGATGAGGAAGTTTAAATCAGCAGCAATACTAGCCAGCTGCATAAGCTTGGCACTTACGCTTACACCGGTAACAGCTTTTGCAAGAGTTGATCCTGAGATGGTTGAGGAAGAGGAAGTTGTGCCGCCTTCGCCACCGGAGGAAGAACCTGAGAAGATGGGACCGCTTACTCCGGAAGGAAATCTTACCATTGTTGATGATTATGGAGACCCAGACAAGAGCGGCAAGCAGTTCATAACTGTTACAACCAAAACCGGTAACATCTTTTATATCATCATCGACCGTGATGA
>DFGW01000263.1 GCA_002372465.1 Butyrivibrio sp. UBA3740 | reverse complement strand
GATCCTGACGGAAACGACAGCTACGATGGCGGAAGACTTTCTGTAAGTATCGAGCCTGCGGAGTAAGGAGGAATTATGAAAAGATGCATTTGTGGGTTGATACTTGTTCTGGCTCTTACCGGGTGTTCTACCGGTGAAAGCAGATTACCTGAGGAAAGCAGATCATCTGAGACTACAGTTTCTGCTGATCGGACTGTCAAAATAGATATATCTGACCACCAGACCTTTAATGATACTGATGGGGATGGATTCGGGGAATTTGAAGGCTGGGGAACCAGCCTATGCTGGTGGGCTAATCGCGTGGGCTACAGCGATGAGCTGACTTCCAGGGCCGCCGAAGCCTTTTTTGACAAGGAAAAAGGGCTTGGATTAAATATCGGTCGTTATAATATCGGCGGAGGCGACAATGTCACAGATTCGGAAAATACGGGTGAATCAAGCGATTTCCTTCATCCCGCTCACATAAAAAGATCCGATTCCATTGTTCCGGGATATGCAGTTGATGTTACAAGAATCGATCTTGAGGGCAGTTCAAAGGAATATTATGAGCAGAACTTTGCAAGGGCAGACTTTGAATGTGGATATGCCTGGAACTACGACTGGGATGCTGACAAAAACCAGGTCAATGTCTTAACACAAGCAGCAAAATGTGCAGGAGATGAGTTTATCTGTGAGGCTTTTTCCAATTCGCCCCCGTATTTCATGACTGTGAGCGGATGTAGCTCCGGAAACCTGAAAGCTGCAGTTGATAACCTAAGAGAGGATTCATATCATGCCTTTGCCTGCTATATGGCTGACGTTATAGAGCACTTTTATAATGAAGGCGCTGTGAAGTTTCAGAGCATTAGCCCCATGAATGAGCCTGCGACAGATTACTGGTCTGCTTTTTCTGAAAAGCAGGAAGGGTGTCACTTCAGCCCGGGAAAGTCCCAGTCCCGGATAATTGAAGAGCTGGATAAAGAGCTTAAGAACAAGGGGCTTGATCTGATCATATGCGGAAGTGATGAGACCAGCATAAATACCGCCATCAGCTCTTTTGCCAAGCTCTCAGATGAAGCGGGGGAGGCTCTTGACAGGATAGATACCCACGCCTATCAGGGGGATAAAAGAAAAAAATTAAAAGAAACAGCGTTGGAAGCGGGGAAAAACCTCTGGATGAGCGAGGTTGACGGCACTTACTCTTTGGGAAATGAATCAGGAGCCATGGAAGCGGCCATTGGCTTTGCGGATGAGATAATAAAGGATGTAAACGGTATGTACCCGTCAGCCTGGATCATGTGGAATGCTGCAGATATGCACATTGATTCCGGAAACGAGTTTGATAAGCTGACCCGGGCAGAGGCGGAGGATATTCTTTCAGGTGGAGAGCCTTTCTGGGGTATAGCAATTGCGGACCATGACACTAAGGAGCTCCTTTTTGGCAAGAAATACTATGGATTTGGACAGTTTACCAGGTATATTCGCCCGGGTTTTTGCATCATCAAGTCAGGAATAGATACTTTGGCTGCCTATGATCCTGAAAGTGGTGACTGTGTTGTGGTTGCCCTTAATACAAAAGCTGATGATCAGATCTGGGAGTTTGACCTTGAAGGTCTTGATAAGGAAATTACGTGCATAACAGCCATAAGAACCAGTGGGAACATGGAAGGCGGAGAAAACTGGTGCGACGTTACTGAGTCAGATAGTATATTGATGTCTGATAGCTCTTTTTCTGCGCAGATAAAAGGATTTTCAATTACAACATATCTTGTAAAGACAAAATGACGGCCGAATAATTTGCTAGATTTTTTAAGGCAAAGATAATAAAAACTTAAGAATTGGTTTGCGTTTTCTGTGTTACCATTTACAGTTGACAGTGGCGAAGAACAGGCTGAACCGATGAGGGGTTTGGCCTTTCTTTTTTATTTAGAACATTTTTAGCTTCGTTTTAAGTAGCTCTTTTAATATTGCTTTCAAGAGATAAAAAACCAATCACAAGCTATGACAATGGAGGCAAACAAAGATGAAACTAAAAAGAGTAACAGCGTTATTGATGTCTGCAGTTATCGCAACTGCCATGGCAGGCTGTGGGAGTAATTCCAATAGTGATATGGCGGTAAATGAGTCCGCATCAGATATATCAGCAACTGAGACCTCATCAGAACTAACACAGGAAGAAGCTACTGAGGAGACGGAGGCAAAGACATCCTCTCTGGAAGCTACTTCTGCGCAGGAGAGAGCAGCTATCGAAGAAGCATTAAATCTGGCAAACAATGAAGAGGTTACCTGGTCCTACGACTCCGAGGCTGACGCCTGGGTCATGAGTATAGTTACCGCGGTTGCACATGCTGAAATAGAGGATGAGGAAGGCGTATCTGTCTGCGTTCCCGGGGCTTATATCAAGGGAATAGATACTGACGGAGACGGAGTTGAGGATGTTACGGCATCAAGCTACTCAGATGAGGTACATGGACAGCTTGTCATTGATTATGAAGCAAAAGTAACAAGCTCCAACGGGCAGGTATATACTGCGTCTACAGCACCTGTGATCTTAAACACAGGAGCAGCAGGCTACAGCTCATCATCTAACACTAAGGCATCTGCTTCATATGCTTCTGAAGGTTATATCAATGTATCCTGCGGAAACAGAGGAAAAAATGATACTGCCACAGATGAGAGCAGCAACGAGTATTACACGGGTGATGCACCATCTTGCCTTGTTGACCAGAAGGCTGCAACAAGGTTTGTCAGATACAATATTCTACTGGGAAATCTTCCTGGCAGTACTGAGTACTGGGTATCAACCGGAGGAAGCGGTGGTGGAGCACATGCTACCATGTTTGCTGCTACATCTGACAGTTCAGACTTCTATGATTATCAGGTAGCTGTAGGATCTGTAGGTGTCTATGTCAACGAGGACGGAACCTATGATACTACCGTTACAATAGACGGCGTGACCTATGATCTTTCTGACGGAGCCTGGGGAGCAGTTGCTTATTCTCCGATCACATCTTTGTATGAAGCAGACATGGCCATGGCCTTCGAATACTACATGGACTCCGACTACGATTTCAACACTTCATTCCAGGAGCAGATGGCCAAGTACCTTTCAGAAGAGTATATGACCTATATCAATGACCAGAACCTGTCTGTCAGGGAAACGGATGTTGAGCTCGATATCAATGGCGATGGCGATACTGACGATACAATCGCGCTCACAATTGAGTACGATGAGACTAAGTATGCTGATACCAACGGATATGGCGGAACCTATATTGATCTCTATCTTGCAGAATTTGTTTCAAATCTGCAGTGGTATCTCGATAACCTTGATTATGCCGAAGGCTGGACCTGGTTTGACGAGGACGGCAATGCACTTTCAGATGAAGCTGTTGCAGCAATGACTTCTGAAGATAAGGCTAAAGCGTTTATTGAAGGAAGATATGCTAAGAGCACCTCGTCAGAAGGTAAGGGTGGCCCCGGTGGCGGAGCTCCCGATGGACATGATGGAATGAAGGGCGGCCCCGGCGGAGATATGGCAGGAGGTCCCGGAGGCGACATGGCAGGTGCACCCGGGGATATGGCAGGTGCTATGCCGGATATGGCAGGAAATGCTTCGGATACTGAAAATGCTCAGGGTGATGGCAGAAGCTTTGATAACGCTGACGTAGCTGACAATTCTGCAGGAGATACCATGGATGTTGGAACCCCTGACGCAGGAACAACACAGTCAGCCGGAAGCAATACTGACTCTTCTAATTATTCAACATATGAAGAAATGCTTGCAGCATACCAGAGCGATGTGGCTGAAGTATACGCCGGCGATGAATACGGAAATGTGACCGTAGAGCTTTATAATCCTCTTAATTATATTGGGGATGAAGACGGATCGGACCCTGCATGGATAAGGATGGTCTGTGGAGCGTCGGAGGGTGACATCTCAATGTTTAATTCCTTAAACCTTCAGCTGGCATTCCTCTCATCAGGAGTAGATGCGACAATAGAGTGGCAGTGGGATGGCGGACATGTACCATCAGAGATCTTTGGTGATTCACTTGCTCTTACTGTGGATACCATGTACGGTGAATATGTAGACGGAGCAGTCAAGATCACAAAGGCTGAAGCCCAGGCACAGACCACAAACGGAGATGCCACTGAGGCTACAGGAAAAGATATCAGCAGCTGGGTAGACTATGATGATACTTCAAAGGTTTCCTTTACTGTAGCAGATGCAGTAAGCTACAGGACTGCAGGAGCTAGTAAGTCCACACCGGGATTTGACGTAATAGACTACGGACAGGAAGATTATGTATTCGGCGATTCGGATTCAGATGCAAGGCACTGGAGTAAATGGGTGCTTAAGGTCCTGGAAGAACATCAGGATGAGTTAAAAGAACTGTTCAACAAATGAAATAATCATTTACAAAAATCTTAACGAAATTTTGTACAAATACACCATATTGTATATGCAGCTATTTGTTATACAATATACAGTATGAAGAAGCTGTTGATCTTTCTTGTTTTTATGGAGAGTGCCAAATGATAACACAGTTCCCGGAAGTGATAGCAATTGATGGTTTTATCTACAAGAAGATGGAGCAAAGAGCCAGCGGAGGAGCTTACTACGACTCCTTTGATAACCCCTCCGATGTAACTTCCAAGTCCATCTGCCTTTACCCCAATGGGGAACTGACCTACAACTGGCGCGGCTTGGAACAGAAGTGGAACAAGAGCTACAAGGTTATAAGACAGGCAGCTATATAAGGCTCGCCTTTCCGGGATGCTTAAGTGTACATTAACACAAGTAACACCACCAATAATATGGATTATGTAAAGGACTGTGGAAACACGGTCCTTTTTTCTGTATGTGAGCAAAATCCTGTAGGAGTGGTCTACTGGATTCATTCATTACACGTGCAGGTTTTATAGTATAATAGAATATGGGTTTTAACTAAATTTAGTTAAAAAGGAAGCATAGGATGAGTGCAGGAAAAACAAAAGAAACAAAAGCAAATGTCAAAAACGGCGTCATCAGGATGATATTTGCGCTATTGTCCATAGCTATAGAAGTTCTTTTGATCATTCTCATTATTATCAGGATGAGCAAGCAGTTGGTTTGGTTTTCAGCTGCTTTTTCACTGTTGGGTCTTGCAGTTGTCCTCTTTTTATATGGAAAAAAGCAATCTGCATCAATAAAAATGCCCTGGATACTTCTCATCTTGCTTGTTCCAGTAGCAGGACTTGCTTTCTACCTTCTGGTTGGTCAAAACCAGGGTACACGGAAGATGAGAAAGAGGTATGAAGAAGTAGATAATAAGCTGCTACCTCTTTTGCCTGCAAATGGGAAAGAACAGCAGGAATTAAAGGAAAAACTACCCTATGCGGCCAATATCGCCCGTTATCTTAAAAAATATTCCGGTTATCCGGTCTACAAAAATACGGATATCACCTACTTTGATGATGCAAAAAAAGGCCTGGAGTCTCAGAAGGAAGAGCTGAAAAAAGCCAAAGAGTTTATTTTCATGGAGTATCACGCCATAGAAGATGCAGAGAGCTGGCATGGAATCCAGGAGATCCTCGAAGAAAAGGTAAAAGAGGGAGTAGAGGTAAGGGTTTTCTATGATGACATGGGCAGTATCGGGTTTGTAAATACTGACTTTGTTAAAAGGCTTGAGAGTGTTGGCATAAAGGCACGGGTTTTCAACCCTTTTGCTCCGGGGCTTAATCTGTTCCTCAATAACAGGGATCACAGGAAGATTACAGTCATAGATGGGAAAGTGGGATTTACAGGTGGATACAACCTTGCTAACGAGTATTTTCATCTGACGCAGCCCTTTGGTTTCTGGAAGGACACCGGACTAAAGCTTGAAGGAGATGCTGTAAGGAGTCTTACTATCACCTTTTTGGAGATGTGGAATGCTGTTAAAGAAAATGACAGCGACGATGCGGATTTTGGCAAATATCTAAAGCATTATGACTATATCGCTAAAGAAGACGGATTTGTGGTCCCTTATGCGGACAATCCAATGGACAAGATTCAGGTTGGCGAAGATGTTTATATGAGTATAGCCAACTCAGCACGGGATTATGCCTGGTATATAACACCTTATCTTATA
The DNA here is from genome assembly GCA_002372465.1 of Butyrivibrio sp. UBA3740. Lineage (GTDB taxonomy): Bacteria > Bacillota > Clostridia > Lachnospirales > Lachnospiraceae > Butyrivibrio. The sequence goes on along the minus strand of DFGW01000263.1, from coordinate 18,067 downwards.
ATAACAGACGAAATGATAAGCGCACTTTCCCTTGCAGCTAAAAGAGGCGTGGATGTAAGGATAATCACTCCCGGCATACCGGACAAGAAACTTGTTTATAGTGTTACCAGGTCATACTATAACGCGCTTGCTGTAAACGGAGTCAGGATTTTTGAGTATACTCCGGGATTCTGTCACGCCAAGATGTCGGTAAGCGACGATTCCATGGCCACCTGCGGAACTATAAACCTCGACTACAGAAGTCTTTATCACCATTTTGAAAACGGCTGCTTTATCGCAGGAAGCCATGTGGTTGATGAGGTGAAAAGAGATTTTGAGGAAATGTTCAGCGTTTCCAATGAAGTAACGGAGTACTATAAATCAGGCAGAGGCAGGTTCCTGAGATTTGGACAGATGCTCCTTAGGCTGGCAGCGCCGCTGTTATAGTTGCGAGAAAGCTGAGAGCACAGATTTTGGATAAAACAGAAAAAACTGATGTAAGGCGGAGTATTCATGTCAGATAGCGGAAGAGACATAAAAACCATATGGAAAATAATGCAGCTGCTGGAAGGAGACGATATAGAGAGTCTTCTCTCGGAGGCGCTGGAATCACTTATAGGAGCGGCTGATGCCAAATCAGGTGCCATGTGGCTCAAAAACAGGGATACGAAGCACATCTATTGTGTTGTTTCTTCAGGCGAGACCAATCTGGCAGGCTTTTCCGTGGAATTTGGACAGGGACTTATCGGTCAGGCATGCAATGGTCCGGATCCTATCGATGTCAAAGAAACTTCTTCAGACAGCAGATTTCCTGGTGGTAAGGATGAGATAACCGGCATAGAGATGAAAAATGTCTTTTGCATGCCAATGCCTCTTCACAAAGACATAATCGGCTGCGTTGAGATAATCGACAGATCAGCAAAAGAGTTCTCGGATGATACTAAATGGCTGATCAGGTCTTTTGCCGGCCTGGTTTCAATGGCCATCGATGAAAGAGGATATAGCTACGCCCCTAATCCGGACAAGAAAGTCATAATGTCACTTAGGGGAATAAAAAAGGATTATCCGTCGGGACTGGAGGTTGCCCATATTCTAAAGGGTATCGACCTTGACGTCTATGAGAATGAGCTCCTGGTCATCCTGGGAGAAAGCGGCTGCGGAAAGTCAACGCTTCTTAATATTATTGGGGGCATGGATTCCGCCACTGAAGGGGAGATTACAGTTGAGGGCCGGGATTTCTCTCATCCGACGCAGCAACAGCTCACTGACTATAGGAGGGATTCTATCGGGTTTATTTTCCAGGCATACAACCTGATGCCCAATTTAACGGCCCTTGAAAACGTAAAACTTATTGCCCAGAACTGCAAAAACCCCCTTGATTCCGCAAAGGCCATTGATATGGTGGGGCTTACCCAAAGAGCCAATAACTATCCGTCAATGATGAGCGGCGGCCAACAGCAGAGAGTCTCAATCGCAAGGGCAATCGTAAAAAATCCGAAGCTGATCCTTGCAGACGAGCCCACAGCTGCTCTTGATTTTGCAACCGGTCAGGAAGTGCTCATGCTCATTGAAGATCTCATTAAGAAGAAGGTCACGACAGTAGTAATGGTTACTCACAATGTGGAGATCGCCAAGATGGCAAACCGGGTTGTCAGGGTAAAGGATGGCAGGATTGCCAGCATAAGGATAAATGCATGGCCGATGAAAGCTGAAGAGCTGGTTTGGTAATTTCAAGAAGGAAACGATGATCGTATGGATCAGGTATGGCTTAAAGATGCTCTTCGTAACATCAGATCCAGATTTGTATCCTGGCTTTCAATTGCAATAATAGTATTCATCGGAACTGATATCATTCTGGGAATACTATTCGCAGGTCATTCCACGAAGAAGCATGCTGAAAACTATTATAAAGAGCATAATTACAAGGACCTTGACCTCTCCTCAAACTTTGGTGCTAAGGAATCGGAAATTGAAGACATTCTGCGTACCGAGGGAGTTGTGGATGCTGAAGGTCTGATTTCTATGCCCGGAATTATGTCATATGACGGGGCAAACAGGAAACTTACCATCCTCTCAGCTACTGAGAGGATAAGCGTTCCTTATGCCGTGGAGGGACGACTTCCGGAAAAAGTCGGAGAATGTGCTGTATGTATCGACATAGCTAATGAAACCGGCATCAAGGCCGGTGATACGATAATGCTTTCTTCCGATAGCGACACCCTGGAAGATGTCCTTACGGAAAAGAACTATACTGTGACCGGAATAGCCGGGCACCCGGATTACGTGTCCTCAGGAGACGGGGATTTCTGCATTCTTCCCCTTTCATCCTTTGATATGTCTGATATTTTGTTTGACTATACAAATGTCTTTGTAAAGGCAGATATACCCGAGAGTATCGGAGCATTAAGCAGCAAGTACGATGGTGCTATAGCAGGAACCGAAAAAGCTCTTGAAGAAAAGACGAAGGTCCTTGGCGAGGAACGTGATAAATCGCTGGCACAGGAACTGGACGATAAGCTTGCCGACGCAAGGGCTGAAGCTGATGAAAAGCTGGGAGATGCTCAAAAAGAAATTGACGACGCCCAGAAAGAATTTGACGATAAGGTTGCTGAGGCTCAAAAAGAGCTTGATGACGCCCAGAAGGAACTCGATGACGCCAAAGAGACCCTTGACAGGGAGCTTAAAAACGGCGCTCAGAAAATAAAGGATGGCGAAAAAGAGTATAACGATAAGGTTGCCAATGGCGAAAAAGAGCTGGAGCAGGCTGAAAAAGATATGGAAAAGGAGATAAACGACACAAAGTTTAAGCTCTTTGACAGCATGCTGCAGATAGACAAAAATGAAAAGCTCCTTGCAGAGAAGGAAGAGGAATACAAGAAAGCCCAGGAGCGTTTGGAAAGCGGAAAGGATGAATACAATAAAGGCAAAGCTGAATATGATTCAGGAGTTAAGCAATTAGGTGATGAGCTGGGCTCAGACAGTTTGAACCTGCTACAGTCAGTAATTTCAATGATGGCAGGCCAGGGCATGCTGCCTGAAGATACCGCTGATGAAATGGTAGCAAGCCTTGAAGCTGCCAAGTCGGCATCTCCTTTGGAAAAGGCCAAAACTATCATTTCAGTTGTCGAGAGTAACTCCGTTACCAAGGAGCTTTTGCATGATGCTGCGCATATTGATGAGCTAAAGGCTGCAGTTAGTAAGCTTGATGCAGCCAAAGCCAAGCTGGACGATGCCAGAAGCACTATAAAAAATGGCGAAGAGGAGCTTGAGGATGCCAGAAAAGAGCTGGATCAGGGTTGGTTTTCACTGGAACAGGCAAAAAAAGAGCTGGCCGACGGTCAGGCAGCATTTGCAGCTGAGGAGCCAAAGGCTAGACAGAAGCTTGCGGACGCCAAGGCAGAATTTGAGAAGCAGAAAGAAGATGGCAAAAAGCAGCTTGAGGATGCCAGAAAGGAATATAACACCAAAAAGGCCGATGCGGAAAAAGAGCTGGCTGATGCAGAAAAAGAGCTGGAAGATGCCAAGGAAGAATTTAAAACCAAGAAGGCAGATGGCGAAGAAAAGCTTGCAGATGCAAGGGCGGAGTATGCTGACGCAAAAAAAGAGGCTGAGGAAAAGCTTGACGATGCAGAGTCTGACATTGAGAGTGCCAAGGAAACGCCCTGCCAGTGGATCATCCAGACCAGGAACGCCAGCGCACATTTCACTGTCGTGAAGTCTATGGTCGATGTGGTAGGCCAGTTCTGCCTCCTGCTTACTCCAATGTATTCGATAGTTGTTATTATTGTCTGCTTCTTTACCATAGCAATAATGGTTGAGGAGCAAAAGGCACAGATAGGAACTCTAAAAGCCAATGGAATGTACAAACATGAAATCCGTCGGAAGTACCTTATTTTCGGAGTCAGCGGTGGACTATTCGGAGTACTTTTGGGATACGGTGGCGCATACGCTTATGAGGCCATGATCCTGGTTTCCCAGAAAGGACGCCTTAATTTCGGGACGGTACATCATGCTGCACACATTGTTCCGGTGGTTTTAATGCCTGTCGCTGTGGCTTTGGTAACTGCCATTGCAGTTTACTGGTCAAGTGAAAAGCTTATTTCCTGCACAGCTGTAGGCCTGATATCGGGCAATGAGCCTAAACGCAAGGAAATAACCAAGGCGGGAAAGAATTCCAACTCAAATATCTACCTAAATATGATCTTCAAAAATCTATACACAGATCTGGGACGCGAGCTGGTATCTGTCGTAATCGTTATGGCCTGTGTTCTTTTGATAGCTGTGGGAGTCACATTAAACCTTGCCTTTGCCGGCTCACTTGATAAGCAGATTGGAGATGTATGGAGATACGACATTAAAATTGTGGTTTCAGACACTGCCAATGACAAGGAAAAAGAACAGGTTGAAGACGCCATAAAGGGTTATGAATATACCTGCGTCAGCAATTTTGGAGCCATCATTCAGACTGATAAAAAGCAGATTCCTGCAGAAGCATTCTGCATTGATGACAGGGAGGAGTTTTCAAGGTACTACAAAGTTCGTGACGACAAAGGAAGAGACGTTGTAATACCTGATGACAGCGTTCTTGTAAGCAGAGAAATGATGCAGAAGGACAAGCTCACCAAGGGAAGCGCTACAACGCTCATAACTGATGAGCTGAAAGTTGGCAGGATCAATATTGGCGATGATTATATTCAATATGTCGGTAAATGTATCATCATGTCAAAAGCCTGCTATAAGGCAATATATGGCAAAGAGGCCAAAAGCAACTGTTATCTTATCAAAACAGGCTCAGTGCCGATAGATGACGTCTACAATGAGCTCAAAACTCTTGGGGCTGTAAGCGCTATTGACCGTTCCAGCGAAATCAGGATAAAGTACAAATCCTATGTGGATGTATTCAACGCCATAGTATTTCTGCTGATAGGTTTTTCGGCCCTTCTTGCCTTCATGGTGCTTCTAAACCTGAGTAACATACTTGTTCTTCACAGAATGAGAGAGATCCTTACCCTCAGAGTAAATGGCTATTCTAACTTCCAGGTAATCCTTTATCTTGGAGGTGAAGTTCTTGTGACCACTGGCCTTGGGCTTTTGATGGGAGTTATCATCGGCATTCCGTTTGGAGTGGTCGCCATAATGAATATGGAAACAGCAGGCTTTATGTACGTCAGAACCCCCTTCGCCATCGCATGGGTTCTGGGAGTGCTGCTTGTTGGTCTGTTTGCCGTAATTATCTACTCAATAGCCTTCTCCAAGGTCAAAAAGATTCCTCTCACAGACATTACCAAGTACTAAAAAGAATCAGTACATAATATTCCACTTTTTTGCAAATGTAAACGCTTACAAGGAATATGTTCAAATGCTATTAATGGAACATGAAGCAATATTTTCGAAAAGTGGAGGAGTATGATATGTCTGTGCATGTTATCGATGAAGCAAATCGTTGTTTACAGTGTCCCAATCCAAGATGCAGGGAAAACGGATGCCCAATTCACACAAACATTCCTGAGATGATACGTCTTTTCAAGGAAAATCGCATGCTGGAAGCAGCGGAAATGCTCTTTGAGAATAATCCGCTATCCATGATATGCTCTCTGGTATGCAACCATGGAAATCAGTGTGAGGGAAATTGCGTTAGGGGAATAAAAGGTGAGTCAGTCCACATTTCTTCAATTGAGAATTACATTTCCGATTCATGCTTTGAAAGGCTTAATCTTGCCCCGGCTCCTTCAAATGGAATGAAAGCTGCTGTTATCGGCGCAGGCCCGGCAGGGATTACGATCGCCATCATCCTGGCACTTAAGGGATATTCCATTACTGTTTTCGAAACTCACGATAAGATTGGTGGAATACTGCGCTACGGAATTCCTGAGTTCAGATTGCCCAAATCGATCCTGGACAGATATTATAAAAAGATGCGTGAACTTGGCATCAAATTCAGGCCCAATTTCTCCATCGGTGGTTCTACCGGCATAAAGGATCTTTTAAATGACGGCTACAAGAGCGTCTTTATCGGAACAGGCGCATGGAGACCAAGAAAGCTCGGTGTTCCCGGTGAGACCTTTGGAAATGTCTTTTATGCCATAAACTATCTGAATAACCCGGATGTATACGAGCTTGGGGATAAGGTTGCGATAATCGGTGCAGGAAATGCAGCCATGGATGTGGCCAGGACAGCCATAAGGCACGGATCAAAAGAGGTTGTTGTCTACGTCAGAGGCGATGAAGTCAGCGCCTCACCTGAAGAGTTTGAATATGCCAAGGTAGATGGTGTGAAATTTGAATACAGAAAGTCCATTGTCAGGATTGAGGACGAGGGACCGGTATTTAAGGACGATGATAATTCGGAACGTCTGATGCCTGCTGACAGTGTGATAATTGCAATTTCTCAGGTACCACAGGACAGAATAGTAACCCGTGAAAAAGACCTGAAGCTTAACGAAAAAGGTAATCTTGCCACAGATTCCAATGGCGAGACTTCGCTTCCCGGTGTTTTTGCGTCTGGAGATGTGGTCACAGGTGCCAAAACCGTTGTGGCTGCAGTAGCAGTATCCAAGCAGATTGCAGAGGATATGGACAGGTATATGAAAGGGAATTCCTGAAAAAATTTTTGCCACAGTTTTTTTATCCTCGTATAAATAATCAGTTGTGCGATGGAGATTTAATAATCTTTTTAGAAACATCGCACCAATACTAGGTTACAATGTGTAAGTTGTTAAAAAACAATACGAGGAGGAAATGAAAAATGAAATCAAACGTTATGAAGACAATCGTCATGGGAGCATGTGCAGTAATGCTGGTAGCATCAGTTACAGCATGTGGCAAGTCAAACGAGGCAGCTGCTGAAGAAGTTGTCGAGCAGGTTGCTGATGCGACTCAGGAAGAGGCTGAGGCAGTTGCAGAGGAAATGCCCAATCTTGAGGATGAAATCCAGAAAGTACAGGACACTTTGACATTCATGGGCGGACTTAAGACCGCCGATGGTGCAGATAAAGCTATCGACATTGCAATGTTCAGAAACGAGAACGGCGATATCATCTACATTTATGATGAAGCCGGAAACCTTGATTACGGAATGTATACAACAGAGACAACAACTACCGCAGACGGAAAAGAGTATGCCAAGATCGAGGGCAGCATTGGAACATACGGCTATTACTTTAATGAGGATCTTGTAACAGGTATCATTGTTGATACTACAGGTAAAGTCTATGACGCAGTCGAGCTTGATGAGGCTGGTGCAAGAGAATATGTAAGCAAGACTCTTGGTGGCTGATGAGTTGGCTCCGCTTGAAAATAGGAATGTATATAAAATCCGCTCACGAAAGTGGGCGGATTTTTGCGTTTGCAGGGATTATTTGTTGAGGAGATTTTTGAGTTCTTTTGTTTCCTTTTCAACTTCTTTTTTCATCTTATGAACATCCATTAGGTGCTCTGCTTCAGCCTTGATCTTTTCCTTTTGAATCTCAGCTTCTGCGTTGAGCAGCTCTTTCTTTTCGTCAGCAGCGGCCTTGAGCTCATCAGCGATTGGCTTTGCCTGCTCCTTTATTTCTTCAAACTTTTTCTGTGCAAGGTCTTTGATATCACTCATTTCTGTATTCTCCTTTAATAGGTGATTTTGTAATACACCTACTATAATAGTCCCTGAATATTAAAATGAAGTTAAACAAAGATAAAATAATTCTTATGGGTAGCTGGTGGTCACGGAAGAGCGTTTTGTCCGTTAATGATTTATAAAAAAATAGGAGTGGGCTGCGCTTTAGCATATGGATGATATGCTAAAGAACAGCCCATTTCATGGAGGCATGCAAATGGCACGCAGTAGTTCGATTTAGACAAGATAGAACAAAGGGACAACAATTCCCGTTATCAAAAGACTCACAGTTGCAACGTCAAGGCATTTCAGCCTTACATCCCTGGGATCTAAGTAATGTCTGCCAAACCTTATGGCATCTATCGTTGTTGGTATACGCTTCCCACTGATACTTTTCATACCGGATCTTCCCATCTGATTCTCCCCAAATACTTCTGTTAAAACAGTGAATAACTACCACAACATCTAGTATCTTTTGATATAATCATATACTATATATTCTAAAAAGTGTATTAAACATTTGGGAAATTTTCAGAATCAACAAAGCAGGAACGACACCTCTAACCACCACCCATAACATCTAAAGATTACGCTTCTTAACAATGCCCTATATCTGGAGTAACATGTAAATGAAGTTCTGAAGGAGGATATGTGATGATCAAGAACGTTCTGTGTTATGGCGATTCAAATACATATGGTTATATGCCCGGTTATGGCACGAGGTATCCCCGTGAAATCCGCTATCCCGGCCGACTTCAGATGTTGCTTGGAGACGAATACAATGTCATAGAGGAAGGCTGCAGCGGAAGGACCACACTTTACGATGATCCCGTTGATGGCTGGAAGAATGGAATGGACTACCTTATGCCCTGTATATACTCCCACAGGCCGATAGACATCGTGGTTTTGATGCTAGGGAGCAATGATCTTAAGATTACATTCCATCTTAATGCTGAGCAGATTGCGCAAAGTGCCGGCAAATTAGTGGATGTGATACAGTCTTTTACTGCAGAAAAGCAGGAGTTTGTGCCCAAAATAATTCTGGTTTCTCCGCCTGAGATTGGCAGGAATATCAGAACCTCCGCTTTTTACGGGGCTTTCGATGAAGGCTCTATCGAGGAATCTAAGAGATTTCCTGAGTTTTACAGGGAAGTTGCGAAAAAGAAGGGATGTATCTTTTTTGATGCTGCCAAATATATTTACCCATCAGACGTCGATTCACTTCATCTGACGCCGGATGGGCACATTACCTTGGCAAAAGAGCTGTCGGAAGTGGTAAAGAACTTGAAGATCTGAGTATTATCTCTCCCGGTAGGGCTGCTGGTGAATTATTATATAGCTGACTTTATTGGTGTTCTCTGCATGAACAAGGTTTGTATACTCAAAGGTATTGCAAAGGTATGAGCAATCCTCCATTACGGACCTGTTGCTGTCCGGGGTTTCTCCGACACACCACAGGTCATTATCAGAAATGTAATAGCACAGCTCATCAACATGGTCATAAGCAAGAGAGTGGTAGATCTTGTTTGAGCTAAGATCTGATACTTCAACAGGTGAAGCTCCTTCTGATATATAGAAGATCTTCTTGTTGCTTAATACCCAGATTTTTCCGAGATCCTTTGAGCATACTGTGTCAGAAATATAATCTTCTGCATGATAGATTACTTTGTCTACCAATTTACCGTCTTCGTAACCAAGCTTATGAAGATCATTGCCATCTACATATATTCCGCAAGGACCGTCCTGAGTGACGCAGGTAGCTTTACAGAATCTCTCCCGACCACCCTTTGTAAGTTCATCTGCTCTGGGATTATTCCCGCGAAGGCAGAAGCATTTATTTTCATTTGTTACCATGAGCACATCTGCAAATGAGTCGGTATCAACGATATATTCCTGCATGTAGATATCCTGCTGCTGTGTTGCAGCGCTGCCTACATTCATAAATGCTCTTTCTCCCTTAATCAGAACCCGGGATTTTTTATCCCCGGCCCGGTAATAGGTGATATCTCCGCCTTCGGCTTTAAATATCAACTGTTTGCATTCCCTGTCCAGATAAGATTTGTAAATGCTTTTTTTCCCGAGCTCTACTGATTTACCGTGGTCAAGGCAATAGTATGAAGAATCCTCGCCATCCTTATCATAATAGAAGATGGTCTCGCCGTCGTTGGAAACAGAGACTGCAGAATTGGCATTATCGGTCTTAAAGATCTTTTCCGGAGTATCAATGCCTTTTACATGTAATGTAGTCCTGTCTGAGCTATAACTGTATACAATAGACCTGCCATCGGGAGAAATGCATACACAGAAAATGTCGTTCCCGCTGGCGATGAAATGGTCTGTGTCATTAGCGATATCTACGATGTGGGCCTCGTGCCCGGATTCACCTCTTTTCAGGTAATAGATATAGCCGCCTTCAAAGTTGATTCCGGAAAACAGGCATTCATCGCAGATCTCTTTTACGTTCAGGTCTGCATCCACATAAAGGCACTTGTCATTATAGGTAAACACTGCTTCTGATCCATCTATATTCCTGACAAATCTCAGATTGGAGCCCCTGGCGTTCCTGTAATCATCAATAATCTTGCCCTCAGAGTTAAAGATATATCCGTAGGTCTGATAGATTGTTGGAGCGGCAGAATCTCTCTTTACATACTCCTGATAAGTATAGGGTTCGTCATCAGTGATTTCCTCAGGTTCTTGTGTATCGTCCTGTTCCTGTGACAGTACAGGTTCCTCTGGCTGCTCATCATCACTTGCTGGTTCCGGCTCATTAGTTTCACCGGTCTTTTCATTAATCTTTTCTACAATTGGGTCTGTGTATTCATCAAATCGCTGCTTGATCTCGGGGTTACTCCCGGTAATAAATTTATAGCCTCCCACCAGCGATAATGTGAAAATCAGCGCTATTACAGCTGTAACCAATATACTTTTAAAAGAATTTTTCATAACAATCTCCGTTTCAAAACTTTTTACATTATACAGAAGGATGGTAGAACATGCAAAAGTCAAGACGTTATTTCTTTTTCTCCGGGTGATAAAATGATAATGATTTTGTTGGAAGGGGAAAGTAGTAATGAATCAGTTTGACAAAGAGAATGATTTGATCAGCACAGACGGCCAGTTTGATGACATGGAGGTAAAAGAGATTTCCATGCCGGACTACGATGACCAGCCTTATTGCGATGAGAATGTATTAGTCAGGGCATCAAAAAGAAGAGCATTCCTGGCATCCTCATCGAGGCTATAAAGGACGGCAGGTCCGGAGGTATCATTGGAGCAGTGGTAGGATACAGGCTTAATAAGAAGGCCTGATGCTTTATGAAAAAACTATATTTTGTTTATATTTGAACATGTTTTTGGTGATAAAATAGTAGTGGAAGTTGTTTACTGCGAAGAATAGGAAAGTATACTCAACGAGGTGAACTATGGGCAGTAACGTAAAGAAGCTATGTATAAATTGCGGAAGAGAATTTATCGCCAAAAAGACCGGGCACATATTCTGTTCGCTGGAATGTAAAAAGCGTTACGGAAATCATACCGGTTACAGATGCAAGGAATGCAGGACTTTGCCCTGTGAACATCGCAATGTGTTATCAAACATAACACCTGACTCATGCCCAAATTACAAGTGGACCTGGTAAGGTATGGAAAATAAACAGCTAAGGGGAATCATCATGAACGGGGAGAAGAAAAAAGAAATTGTTAGGATCATAAAGTTTGTTTTCTTTTCACTTTCTGCCGGAATAATTGAAATAGTGAGTTTTTCACTGCTCACAGAGCTAACGCCACTTCCATATTGGCCATGTTATCTGACCGCGCTGGTTTTGTCAGTTTTGTGGAATTTTACGCTGAATCGCAAGTTTACCTTTCAAAGTGCCAGTAATGTTCCAATTGCGATGTTAAAAGTGGCGCTGTTCTATGCGGTTTTCACTCCGGTAACTACGATAGGTGGAAATTATTTGGTAGAAAATCTGCACTGGAATGAATATCTTGTGACGGGAATTAATATGATCCTTAATCTGAGCACAGAGTATATCTATGACAGGTTTGTAGTATTCAAAGACAGCATGGACACCGGGGCCCAAAACGCAGCATGAATTATCGGACAGGGGAAGAAATGAGTTTTTGTAACTTAGACATCCCTGATTGCAACTTAGTATCTAAAATATTGTGAGGAAGCTCCTTTTGACGTAAGGTATGCATATCAAATGCATCGACTACTGAAAAGGAGCTTTTTAAAATGAAATTTATATGAATTTGTGATGTGGTAAGATATATGAAAAAGTATTAAGAAGGTCGGGATCGATATGAAAAGAAAATTTCTTACAGCCATAATGGCGATATGCCTTACTGCCTCTCTTGCAGGTTGCGGAAGCGCCGCTTTGGAGGCCACACAGGAAGATGCGCAGCAATCTCAGGATTCCGGCGTAGAGGAGACAGCTTCCGGTAGCGAAGAGACAGCGCCTGCAGTATCTGACATTGTTGGACACTGGACACTGATGTGCGAGCTAAGCCACATAGAGTACTCTGACGGTGATTTTTATGATACCTCTACGATGTACTGCGACGGTGATGCACCAACGTCAGAGATCATCATCCGAAATGAAGGCGATCAGTACATAGCTGATTATTTCTTTTCTCAATACGACTACTATGAAAAGAATTGCGGAATTCCTCTTGTTAAGAATGGGGATGACGACTCTTATGCCTTCAAGACTAAGGACCCCTTCGACGAGTCTGCAGATGATGAAGAAATGACAATTTTCTTAAACAACGAAGGAAGACTCATTGTCGAAAAGAAATATCGATATGAAGAGGAAGGTGATTCGGGCTACTGGTCTGACAGCACAACCACCAGCATTTATCTTCCCAAGGGTTCTCCTTTGTTTGACGATCCGGAGAGTCTGCGATACTTCGATACAGTCACAGTATCCAATACAGCTGATCTTTTAAACAGCATTCAGAATAACCGCAAGATCCTGCTTGAGGCCGGGGAATATGACTTCTCGCAGGTTGCACAGAAAGGCATAAACAACTACCGCATCAGCGAAAGCTGGGACGGAACCAAGAACGTTGTTTCAGAAGTCAGCAGCTTATGCCTTGAGGCAAAAGACGGAGCCAAGGTTGAGCTTTGTATCGATGAACCCTATGACCCCGTTATTTCTTTTAACAACAGCAAGGGCATTACACTACGCAACCTCACTGTCGGGCATCATGTTGAACCCGGTTACTGCAGTGGAAGTGTTCTATACTTCGAAGGTGTAGACCATCTTACTGTTGATAAGTGCAACCTTTACGGCAGCGGAACCTATGGAATTGAGGCATACAACTCCAACGATGCAGACGTTAAGGACACTGATATTTATGAGTGTACCTATGGACTTGTTTCTCTTCGCAATGTAGGAACGTTCAACTTTAAGAACTGCACCATGAGAGACAGCAGTGATCTTTCAATGATAGCCTGCGACAGCGCCTATGATGTTGCATTTGAGGATTGTGTGTTCTCAGGTAATGATTCTACCGGCTTTGATACTACCAGCTTTATTGAAGTAGGGGAATACGACAGAATCACATTTAGGAACTGTGAATTTAAGGACAACAAATTTAATACCTTCTCTAACAGAGAAGTTACTCTTGAAAACTGTACCTCCCACAACAATAGCTCTTCGATGACTGAGTTCATGAACTCATCGCAGGCGGAGGCACCTACCAAGGATTCGCTTCTTGAAGGGTATAACGCAGCTGTAGAAAGGCAAACTGAGATAGACAACGAGCTATCCAACAATGCGTTGCTTGATCAGGCAACACTCAATCAGCTAGCCTATGAAGAATTTAGTCTGTGGGATTCTCTCATCAATCAGATGTGGACCTATCTGGGAGGTACTCTTGATGAGGAAACAATGACTGGTCTTAAGGAAGAGCAGCAGAAATGGATCAAGGACAAAGAAGCTGCCATGAAGAAAGCCGGCTCTGATTTCGAGGGTGGCACGATGCAGCCCATGATCGAATACAGCACCGGAGCTAAGCTCACTCGGGAAAGAGTTGAACTGCTTATCCAGAGATATATAAGAGATTAAACATTGTTCATAACACAACACTACAGTCTGTTTTTCTTATTGCAGGAAGCTTTTTCCCGGAAAAGAAAAATAAGGTGCGTTATTTCCATGAAGTGGCCGTGTAATCCTGACAGACAGAGCCCTATAATCATTTCATAGGCTAAATGAATTGACTATATGATTTTAAAGTTGATTTAAGGTAGAGAGCGTATCATATGACCATAGAATAATGGAAACGAAGAGCATTGCCGGGCAATGCCCATGATGATAAAAGAGGTTAACGATATGGACAAGATCAGACAATTTGGCAATAAGATGCAGTATAGGATGGCGCAGTTCATGTATGGCCGTAACGGGTTGGATGCGCTAGCGCGGACATGCAATGGGATAGCGATCTTGCTGCTGGTATTAAACCTGTTTGTACAGAGCAGGATAGTATATCTTTTGTGGCTAGTATTTTTTTCTTATGCTTGCTTCAGAGTCTATTCAAGAAATATACCCAAAAGATATGCTGAGAATCAGAAGTTTCTTGGTATGACTACAGTTCCAAGAAAATATGAAAAGCTTGTTAGATTGCAGTGGCGTGACAGAAAAGTGAGCAGATATTATATCTGTAAAAGCTGTCACCAGCAGATAAGAGTACCCAAAGGAAAGGGCAGGATCGAGATCAGATGCCCTAAGTGCAACGAACGTTTTATAAAAAAGACCTGACCGGTCTAGAGGATAATGTTATGATGATGGATCCCTACAAGGTTCTTGGAGTAGCCCCGGGGGCTTCAGAAGAAGAAATCAAAAAAGCACACAGAACGCTTGCAAAAAAGTATCACCCGGACTTAAATCCCGGTAACGCAGCTGCAGCTGAAAAGATGAATGAGATAAATGCAGCCTATGATATTCTTACCAAACCGGGGGCTGAGAGGTACAGACAGGCGCATACATATACCCAGGAGCGTACCTATGCCGAGAGAGAGGAGACTCCTTATGAAGAGTATGGAACATACTGGCAGTGGAGTACACAGGATTTTGGCAGAGGCTATAACAGGCCGGAAGAGAACTGGAATACATGGAACAACTGGACCGGATGGAACAGGACTCCGGTATATGGTGGTTCCTTTCTTTGGAAGATGTTCAGGTGGTTTATCATCTTGCAGATTCTGTCAATGCTTTTCAGGATGTTCCTGTTCTTTTGACAAAAATGATGACAAAATCGGAACACATTTTGAAGATAAACTCCATGATAAGAAATTCTCTGTTCTTTGGAACAAACGGCCTTAGACTTTTACCGGTCAAGACGTTGAAATAACGTTCGAGGAATACTCTTCTTTCTACAAAATGTTCAAATTCTGTTAATTCCCTGTTCTTTTTGGCTTTTTCTTATGAGCATATAGCTTTTCGAATGCCATTTGCTACTGTCGATAAAATATGTGGCTATTATTCTCTAAAGTTGTGATGTATTCAGCTGTATGACAGAAATATAATAAACTCATCAATAAGCAACAGATGACAGCGTTTTATATTTTGGAAGGATGGTGAGAGTTATGTTGTCGCTGCTTTTTATTATATTTTTCTTTTGGGTTTTTGGAAAAATGATTGGCTTTGCATTCAGAGCAAGTTGGAGCATCATCAAAGTTATGTTTATACTGGTGTTCTTTCCACTTATTCTTGTGGGCCTTGTATTTAAAGGACTTGTTGCTATTGCATTGCCGGTGTTGTTGGTAGTTGGGATCTTTAGCCTTCTGGACAGGGCCTGATAATGAAAGAGGACAAGGAAATGACAATGGACAAAAGATTTAAAAAGGTTTATTCGCAGGGAGCGGTTAATGTAACTGAGATTTGGGCAGACCAGGAGACTGGTGTGAACTATGTGTTCCATGCGAGCGGCTATGCCGGTGGTATGACACCCCTTCTTGACAGAGAAGGAAAACCTGTAATTACTCCAGTACTTAATGGCTAAGCTAATAATTTTTATAACAGTCACCTCATAGACTCCATAAATGGAAAGATGTCTTGTGCTATACGCCCAGGCATCTTTTTATGTGCTGAAATTGTTGCTAATAATGTTCGTGATTAAGCATCTATCATGATACCGCAATATTTTGCGTTCAATAGTGATATAATGGATTAAAAGGGGGCTCTGGCTCCCTTTTTGCGTTGTTGTGCATGTAGTAATTTGGTGTTTCTCCAGAGATGGTGGATTAAGAATGAAAAACATGTCAAGGAACAAACAAAATAGCAATTGAAAAATCGAACAGCTTAAAGCAAGAATAAGATGAATGGATAAACTGCTTCATATGAATAGGGATAATCGATGAAAATAATACTTTCACCCGCAAAGAAAATGAATGCTGATACAGATACTCTTAAGTGCCAGGGGAGTCCTGTATTTCTTGAACAGACAAAAGAGATCCTTGAGTGGATGAGGAAGCACAAAAGGCCTGAGCTTCAGGCACTTTGGGGATGCAATGAAAGAATTGCTGAGCAAAACTATAGGCGCATAAAGGAGATGGACCTTGAAAAGAACCTTACTCCTGCAATCCTATCCTACGAGGGAATAGCATACCAGTATATGGCGCCTGCTGTGTTTGAGGATAGCGCATTTGATTACGTACAGGAGCACCTTCGGATACTATCAGGATTCTACGGAGTACTAAAACCTATGGACGGTGTAACACCATACAGGCTTGAAATGCAGGCAAAGGCTAAGATTGGTGGGCACAGAGATTTATATGACTTATGGGGATCAAGACTATACGATGAAGTAATCGATGACTCAGGGATAATCATCAATCTTGCATCCAAAGAGTATTCAAAGTGTATAGAAAAGTACCTGAAACCTGAAGATACCTACATAACCGTCACTTTTGCAGAGATGTCAAAGGGAAAACTTGTAACAAAAGGAACCTATGCCAAAATGGCTAGAGGAGAGATGGTCAGATACATGGCCGAAAAACAGATAGAAGATCCTATAGAGATCAAGGGGTTTAACAGATTAGGGTGCATATACCGGGATGAGCTATCAACAGATAGTGACTACGTATTTGAAAGAGAAAACAGCAAAAATTCATAAAGTAATAAGAGGGCTGGTTCACGATTGTGGACCAGCCTGCTGTAATTAGCATTAAGTTATTGCATTTTCTTTGGAATCAGCTGCAGATCTTCCGTTCCAAAAAAGAGCGAATTTCTTATCATTCCAATCCGGTAAAGGCTAAAAATATAGAACATCATGCACATAACCTTTAATGGTC
This sequence comes from Butyrivibrio sp. UBA3740, assembly GCA_002372465.1. Classification (GTDB taxonomy): domain Bacteria; phylum Bacillota; class Clostridia; order Lachnospirales; family Lachnospiraceae; genus Butyrivibrio. Next base: position 1,193 of record DFGW01000263.1, on the reverse strand, counting down.
CAAATGCATAAATAAGCTCCTCAACTGTTGGCGGGTATCCGCATCTTCTTGTATAGTTGCCGACATACTCAGCTACCTCTGATTTAAGTCTTCCCATTGTAGTAATCCCCTTTATTTTTAGTTTATAATTGGCTGCTACGATAATAGACAGTTTACTTCTCATTCGTGTTTAAAATGTGGATGGCAAATAAACTATTTATAAAATCGTTATTACAGAATCCGCTGAAGGTCATTTCGTATCATTTTTATCTTAGAGATGGCATCCTCGCATTCGCGTTTTGCCTTACCAATCTGCGCCTGGACAAGCACATCCATCAAAAAGCCATCACAAAACAGATCTCCAAATGTAAGAAATCCGTTGATATGTACAGATGCGTATCCCTGTACGTCCCGGAGTTCTTTCGAGAACTTTTCCAAAGCTTTCTTTGCCTGTTTTATTTCATATTCTGCGTCGTTCATTTTCCCGTGCTTTATAAGGCCGCTTAAAAAACCGCCGCCAAGGGTATCAAATAGACCCCAACCGCTCGCGCTTGAAAGGCACTTTCTTGCTCTTTCAAGGTGTTCTAGCGCAACATCAGCTGCTTGTATAGCTTCTGTAATCTCTCTGGTACGAATATCATACATGTCAAACCTCCATAAGAATTCTGTGAAAAATGTCTTTTACTAGTACCATGGTATCGTCACTTTTGAGATAGGTACACGTCTAATGTAGCGAGATGAAGGGTGATATTTTTATCATTTGGGGAAATACATAACGGTACATAAAAAATAGCTCAAAATAGCTCAAATATAATTTGGTTATGCTGTTCGGTCGGGCTGTTCGGGTTACTATTCACAGATTAAATGAGGATACATATCACATTGGTGGGCTTTATTTTTATGTATGAAAAGGTTAGAATTTTCGTATTAAACAAATCGCAGTTTGTAGTGCTTTTCATAAGAGAAAGAGCTCGCTAAATTCTCGTTTGTCGAGATGAGCGGTAGAACATTATATAAGAATATATTACAGGATAATCGGGGAAAAAATGACATGCAGTATTAGAAAAGCTGTTCAGGGAGATGAGCAGAGAATTTGTGAATTGTTTATAGAAATGTTACAAACCATCTATCACACAGAAGACGTTCAAGGGTATGAGCCTGGGTATTTAGACAGGTATTGGAAAAATGGAGAGGATATTCTTTTTCATGTGGAA
>DFGW01000143.1 GCA_002372465.1 Butyrivibrio sp. UBA3740 | reverse complement strand
TTAGCACTCGTCAACAGAGAGTGCTAATTTGGATAAAAAAGTATTGTATCTCTTATTACAAATTTATCATCCGGACATAAAAAAGAGACATCTCTGCCTCTTAATCTAATACTGTTAATCCTTTATATGACGCGATTCCGCCTATACTTCTGGCTCTTTTATAGCCAAAAGTCTTCAGTTTCTTTACAGCGCTTATGCTTCTGCTTCCTCTTAGACAATATACAAGAATCTCCGCATCATGATCCTTAACAATATCTTCCACATTTTGGATCTCGTCCAGCGGAATGTTGGTGCTTCCCGGAATATGCCCCTCTTTGTACTCAGATTTTGTCCTCACATCCAGAAGGACTGCATTTTGACTGTTTTGGAAGTTTTTTACTTCCTGATTGATGTCTGTTTTCCTGAACAGATCAGATATCCCCATATATCACCTCTTAGCTGATGCTCAGTAATATCCTATTACATGGAAGCCGGAAGCATTTTTCCAAACTCCTCATTTATTGATTTTGCAAGGTCTTTACACTGATTTGCGTCCATCCCAGTTTCAACCTTGTTTTTCTTTGTCTTTCCTTCTTCAACTGTCACTTGACGCGCTTTCATATAATTCCAGAGGAACAGTTTGTAATGCAGCGAGAAAAACAACCATATTCCAGCCTATACATTACTTACTACTCTTTTTTCTTTCTAACTCTTCCAGATACATTTCTGCCAAGTATGTTGGTCCATTCCACCAGATTTTCAGACTTGTATCTCGAAGCAGTTTGCATGTATCTGATTGGAGGAAATCGCAGAGTATATCACTCCGACTCTTATTCAAATCAGATTCCAGTTCTTCGACTGTCATTGTAATCAATGAATCAATGGTATAATCCATCATGTCTTTTGTTATTACTTGTTCAGCCATATCTTTTCACTTCCAATATATTTTAGATGCTGTAACGATGTATCCGACCTGAAGCAAAACTGATCCTTAAGTCTCTCAGGTAAAAGACGGCTTATGCATATCTTATCTGCTTCTTCCGAGCCAACATTTCCAAAAGCTCCGTTAATGTAAGTAACTAATGTTATGTTTGTTAGATCATCTGCAATCTTACCACCAACAATATCATACTCATCAAGTTCCTTTATCAGTTCCTGAAAAACATCTTTTTTTCTATGGGCTGCAATGCAATGGCGCCATTCAAAGTCCGCATCCTGATATATACGAATACGCAAATCTTTTAGGTTTTGCAACTTCACAGTAGCTACCATGGTAAAGGGGTGTATTATAATCAAGTATTATCATTATGTTCAAATCCCTTTCTGTCCAGATACTCCTCCACGTCGTCAAATACTGCTTCATCGCCTTCACAATGGAATATACCAAACCCATTTTCTATATAATCAAAAACATTATACTGCTTGAAAATGCCGGCAATTTTTTCAATGGGCATGTTCCATCTTTCAGAGGCAAGCCTTGCAATCCTTGTCTGCATAAATAACAGTTGAGACATCTCAGCCATTGTATTATCCTTTCCGGGCACTTGCCCTTGCTATAATTTTAGCACAAAAGGGAACTGAATCGAATGGCTTCATCATCAATAATGAGTAAGTCATCATCACTTTCCTCATCAGAATAATCCGCATCAGTTTCTTCTGCTGCAGACTCCTCCGGCTGTGATGATAAAAGGGTCATACTCTGTATCATCCTGTGCCTCATAAACTTTAACAGCCGGGCATGGCTCAAAGGCTTATTTTTATCGTTTTTTCAGCCTTTTTTAATGTTTAACCGATAAGTTTCCACTTTCTTTATACATATTTCAAACCAGGTGTCCTATAATTATATGGAATACTTTAATTCGTAATTGCCATATTGATTTTACATTCGTATAAACAAATAACTGATTCGAAAACAAAGTAGCAAGGAGGAACAATATGGAGCTCAATAAAGATAACAGGAATATGGATACTATAAAAGAAACCCTTGACACTGATGAGCTTGCCGGCGTTGCAGGCGGAAGCCAGGGCGGCGTAGCTAATGTTGCAAGTAATGCACGAATCCTCAGCAATGCAGCTCTCAACAGCAACGCAGGCCTTGCCAGCAATGCAGGTTTTATCAGCAACGCAGGTGTTGCAGCCAATGCAGACCTTGCAAAAAAGGGTGGCGTTGCCAGTAATGGACGTTTGAGCAGCCTTAAAACTGACGGAAGTCTGTCAAGATTTTAAAAACTGTTTAACGCCGGTTTTATGCATGCATGATAATGAAGATAAAGGCCTTTATGATGATTGATCACATAAAGGTCTTTTTCAGCAGTTTATTTATGATTGGAGACGCCTAATGAGCAAAAGACTGATTTCCGTGTTGGGAGGTTTAGTTGCACTATCGTTCCTATATGGCTGCGGAGGTGGAAAAGGTGATGCTGAGGCAGACAGTTCTTTTACCCTGAAACAGGTGCCTGTATATGAAAAAGACAAATCGGACGCATCAAGGCTTACCTGCATATTTAACGACAGTATGCCAAACGTTCCTCTTGTCAGCCTTGAAGAGTACCTGGACCTTATCTACGGAGAGGACAGCGATTACACATTGAGGGGATGGGGCAATCACTATACAGTCACCGGAAAAAACAAAAATACCAAAAAGACAGGCAGCAAGCTTATAGTAAACACTAAAAAAGAAACCCTGACCTTTAAAAATTTCGAAGACTTCGTGGTTGGAAAAAAAGACGGAACCATGGTTGACTATGTGGACATGAACCTTGTGTCCCGGGAAGGCGCCCCTGCAATAACCTATGATCTGTCAGAATATGGAATAGACATCCGGTCGCAGGATGGACAGGTATTTCTTCCCCTTTCCACCTTATCGGATATCCTGGATCAGAGTCTGACCTATCCCGATTATATTGATGGCACGGTCTACCTGATCAGGATCGATTCTACCGGTTCTGATCCCACTTCCCATGTGTGGGAAAAAGAGGATGAGTACTATGAAACTCTGACAAGAGAAGAAGACGTGGCTGCCTTTGGATACCGCGAGCTTTGCTTTGTTCTGGACAATCTTTACGGGAGGCCTGAACGGGCACAGTCACGGGAATTTACTGATAGCCTTCTGACCCTGGGGCTTGATAAAACTCTTGAAAAAGGTGGAACCATGGAAGGAATTGAGCTTGAAAAGCTTAGGTCCTATCTTAGCTCCACCAATAAAGCACAGTACGCTCAGGGGCTTGTCATGCTTGATAATCTACTTTACGATGGCGGGCATTCAATGCTGAGTTCTCCATTTTTATTCCGGCTTGTAAACGATGAAGGCCTTGATGATAACGACGTGAGCAGGGGCTATAAAAAGCTCTTTGATGAAGATCCATTTGCCAAAGACACCGCCAATCATCTTCTGGACCTTATAGATGAAACCTTTGTTACAGGGAATATCTTGAGAGGACAGCGCTGGGAAGGATTCGGAGAGCCTTCCAGGATATGGGAAGATAATTCCGGTCTGGAAATCGCCTATATTTATCTGTTTGATAATACAGCAATCTTTTGCTTCGATGAATTTTGTGATGAAGTCATCAGATCAAGCACCGGTTCAAAGCCCTTTTTGGAAGCACTGGAATATGCAAAAGAAAATGGATGTGAGAATTTCGTTATCGACCTTTCCACAAACGGAGGCGGAAGTGACCAGACCATGGGCTATATCCTCAGTATGATCTTTGAAAAAGACGCTGCCATTTACCATGTTGATAAAAAAACAGGAGCTCGTAATAAACTGGTCTTTACTGCAGATAAGAATCTGGATGGCACCATTGATGAAAAAGATGCAGAGGTAAAATTCGGTTTTTGCTATGCCGTCATGACGTCAAGATATACGTATTCCTGCGGAAATTACGCTTCGGTGCTGGCGAAAGAAAACGGCATTCCCTTAATCGGGGAGACCTCCGGAGGCGGAGAGTGTCTTGTTACCAACTTTGCTCTGCCCAATGAATGTAACGCCTATCAGCTATCCTCTATCATCGGTATGACTGATGCAAATTTTCAGGGAGTAGATGGAGGCGCTTCTCCCACCTATCCTCTGACAGTGGATCCGGTAAGGGAATCTTATACAACGCAGCTCTATGATCCGCAGGAGATCGTTTCTATCGTAAACAAGCATTATCACTAAAATCTATTTCACCATATCGCTTAACTACACAAAAAAGAGGGAGCTGCCAGGCAGTTCCCTCTAAATTTATGCATTATTTGGTATTGTCCGGTCAAGCATGCAATATTCCCAGAAGCTCATCAAAAGAGCTGATGTTGTAATCTGCTCTTCCGCTGACCGTTGCTGCACCTATGGCTACAGCATCCATGCCTGCTGCATGAGCGGCTGTTATCCCCGCATCAGCATCCTCCACCACAAGACAGTCAGATGGATTCTCTTTAAGGAGCTGTGCTGCTTTCAGGAATACCTCAGGATCAGGCTTGGACCTGGTGATCATGGTTCCGTCAGCAACCTCGTCAAAAGCATCCGTAAGTTCAACGCGCTCAAGGATGTATGAGGTGTTCTTGCTGGAAGAACCAATGGCAAGTCTGTAGCCTGCTTCCCTTATCTTTGAAAGCGTCTGACGAACCTTTTCTGTCACGTCATCCCTTGTCATATCTCCAAGACTATCTTTGTAGATCTCATTCTTTTCCACAAGATACTCTTTTTTCTTATCTTCGGAAATTGGCTCTCCGTGATATTTCTCAAGGATGATCTCAAGGCTCTCTTCCCTGCTGACTCCTCTTAATCTGTCGTTGTCTTTTTCTGTAAACTCTATTCCCAGCCTGTCAGCAAGCGCCTTCCATGCCAGGTAATGGTACTTGTCGGTAAAAACAAGCACTCCGTCAAGATCAAATATTACTGCTTTATACTGCATTTTTCTCCTCCGGTAAGCTTATAACGCTCTTTCCCATGGCAAAACTCCAGCTCTTGTCCGCTGATGAGTTCTACAGATATCTCTTTTTCATCAACAAAGACCTTGATACGTCTGCCATGATACCCAAATTTGAAAGAATACCCCTTAAGTGTTCCCGGCAGGAAAGGATTGATTGATAACCCGTCCTCGTCAATCCTTACGCCTCCGAAGCCATAGATGAAGGCCATATAGGAGCCACCCATGTTGGCTGTATGCACTCCGTCTGCGCTGTTTCCATGAAGGTTTAAAAGATCCAGCTTGGCTGAGTCGCCGAAATACTCAGCTGCTTCTTTATACATTCCCAGCCTTGATGCCTGCATGGAGAACACACAGGTGGACAGGGATGAATCGTGAGTCGTAATCTTCTCATAGTACCTGAAGCTCTTTTCCATAGTCCCTGCATCCGCGCTCTTAGGGAAAAGAAAATGTGCCAGAACCGTATCTGCTTGCTTGCAGACCTGGTATCTGTAAAGGTGAAGCGGATGATAATGAAGAAGCAAAGGAAACTCCTCTTTTGGTGTGGCTGCAAGGTCCCATACGGGCTTTTGCAGGAAGGAATCATCCTGAGGATTGATTCCAAGTTCTTCATCATATGGAAGATAGATGCTATCCGCAGCCTTTGAGATATCTGAGACCTCCTTATCGGTAAGAGACAGTTTCTGTTTCAGGGAAATAATCTCGGGAGTATCGCTGTACTTCTCAAGAAGCTTTATCATCCATTTCATTCCATGGGCAGCTGCACAGTTTGTATAGAAATTGTTGTCCACCATACAGGTGTACTCGTCGGGGCCGGTCACTTCATTTATGACAAAGCGTCCCTGACGGTCGTAGTTACCGGTATCCAGCCAAAGCCTTGCTATCTCAACTAAAATCTCAGCGCCTTCCTTTAAGATGAACTGCTCATCTCCTGTTGCAAGGAAGTAGGAAACAATGGCGTATGAAACAGCACCGTTGATGTGGTACGCGGCTGTTCCGCTTGGGAAATACCCCGAGCATTCTTCGCCGGTTATGGTGCGCCATGGATAGAGTGCACCCTTTTTATGCCCCAAAAGACCTGCATTTTCCCTAGCCTTTTGAAGAGTCTTATATCTGAAATGAAGTATATTTCTTGCAAGCTTGTCATCAGTAAGTGTAAAGAAGGGAAGTGCATACATCTCTGTATCCCAGAAATAATGTCCCTCGTAGCCCTCTCCCGTAAGTCCCTTGGCAGCCATGCTGTATCCCGGGGTTCTTGGAGCCGAGCAGAATAACTGATACATATTGAAGCTCATGGCAAGGTCAAGATCCTCATCTCCCATGATCTCCATTCCTGACTGATCCCAGAACTCTTTCAGGATCTTAGTCTGTCTATCATATAAGTGCGCAAGACCGCTCCCATCTGTTCCAACCTCTTCCAGGGCATCCTGTAGGACCGCCATAGCGTCTTTTCCCGGGTCTTCACTCTTCAGCGAGTCGGAAAAAGAAGAGAACTTTACGAGGCGTATTTCCTGTCCCTCTGAAATATGCCCTTTGATATAAGTGCATACCCGCCTATCATCGGTATTGTCATACACATCGATATAGTCGTCCTCGCCTATCAGGATGTTGGAAGTGGCTGACGCAATACTTATGTCGCTGACACTTGTACTGCTCACACAAAGGATTGAGTTGTCAATGGCTTCCGCACATTTGACCGTAAGATATGATGGGCTTTCAGCAGCAAGTCTCGGGTCTGTGGGATCCGAGTAGTTTGTGACATTCCCGATATGCCAGGAATCAAAAACTATCTCCCCGTCAAAGTCCATGGATGTAACGCTGTATTCAATGGTAAAGAGCTGTGGAATGGCAAGATGGGCCATCCTCTTAGTAACTATCTTTACCGTATTGCCAAGAGGGCTTTTCCAGAGGATCTCTCTGGAGGTGAAACCATTATCCATATCAAGGATCCGCTTATTGGAAATAAGCTCTCCTGTGCCCATATCGAAGCGTTCGCCGCAGATATAAAGATCTATTGACTGTGTATCTGCCACATTGAGCATTGTCTGCTTCTGCTCCACCAGGTTGCACAGGCTCTCTGCCTGCTTCATGGGGATGGTCTCATAAACTCCCGCCAGGTACATGCCACGCATGGTGTTAAAGTCAGCGGGCACACCTTCTTCAAGTGTGCCCCTAACTCCAATGTACCCATTGGCATTTGAAAACAATGTTTCATTTAATCTAAGTGTTTTATTGTCGTAGTTCTCGTCTCTTATAATGACACGATTACTGTTGTGCATAATATGCCTCTATTGCTTTCTGAAGTGTATCAAGGAACTGATCTGTATCTTTAATTGAACCCTTAGCAAAATCCTGGAATATAACTGATGTTACATTCTGTGCAAGTCCTGCCTTCCAACCCTGCCAGTGCCAAGCAGATGTCTTACCTGCTGCTGTGTACTCACCGATTGTTGCTGCATAAGGATCTGCAGGAGCATACTCAGATGATGTGAAAGGTGAAACGCATCCGCAGTTCTCAGCAAGGATCTTCTGTCCGCCGTCGTTCTGTGAGCACCACTGAATGAATGCCTTGGAAGCTTCAACGTTGCCGTCCTTGTAAAGTCCCCACCAGTTAGGTGAATTTGTCTGGATTGTATCCTGACCCTCGATGAATGCATAAGGGATCATGCCTACTTCAAAGTTGCCTGCTTCTGCATACTGATCTGCATAGGTAGATGTCATAGATGCACCGATCCATGAACCCTGTGTAACGAAAGCGTACTTGCCGCTTGCAAAACCAAGAACCTGATCATCATAGGATCCTGAAACGCCCTTAGGATCTGTGTACTCGTTGAAAAGAGCTACCATCTCTGCGAAAGGCTTAGCACGGTCCATATCAAGCTTTCCGCCGTCATTGATCAGATCAAGGTATGTTGTGTCGTTACGTGCAAGACCTGAATCAAGGTAAGTTCCAAAGAGGTGCTGACCTGCTGTCCACCAGAGGTTGGCTGACTCTGTGTAGTATCCTACAACTGCTGTAAGACCAAGCTCATCCTTCATGGAGTCAAGTTTTTCAAATGCTGCTCTCATGCTCTCAGGACCTGTGATTGACTTAGGATCAATGCCTGCCTTGTCAAGGATTGATTTGTTGTATGAAAGGCCGATAGCCTCAGTTGTTGTAGGGAAACCGTAAACATGACCGTCAGCTGCAACGTACTCAGCCTCTGTATCATTTGTCCATGCCTCGTCAGAAAGATCAGCAAGAAGATCCTTCCATGTCTCATAATGTGTATCACCCTCGAAAACGAAGATGTCAGGCATGTTTCCTGCCTGGTAGTAGTTCTTCAGGATAGCCTGTGTGTCCTGTCCGCCACCGATTGTATCGATGGAAACTGTAACACCTGTCTGCTCCTTGTAGGTGTCTGCCAGTATTGAAAGACCTTCCTGGATTTCAGCCTTGTTGTTTACAAGTCTGATTGTCTCACCGCCTTCAGCACTGTCAGTTGTTGCTGCAGGAGCCTGTTCTGTTGCAGCTGCCTCTGTAGTAGCCTCAGATGTTGTTTCAGCTGTCTCTGTCGTGCCTGTTGTACCTGTTGTACCTGTTGTACCTGTTGTACCACATCCTGCAAGTACAAATGAAAGTGTTGTTGTTGCTGCGAGCATAAATGCTAATGCTTTCTTCTTCATATCTTCCTCCTTTTATATGAAAACTAATGCGTTCGCTCTTGATGCTTATATGCTAATCAATTTACCGAAACCCTCGCAATATGGCAGTTTATTTTTGGTTGATTAGCACAAAAAAAGACCTTCCACATGTCATTATCACACATGGAAGGTTTGATGTTTTACTAAATTCATATGTATTTTACTAAAATCTACTATGCATTTTAGTAAAATCAAGTAAAATTCCGGTTATCACATGCGGGGACGAAGGACTGTCTTTCTCCATTTCACCCTTGCTCCGATCCTGTAGGTCTCATAATCCCCGGACCCATCAAGGATGTTTAAAAGAGCCTGTCCAGCCAGGAACCCTCTCTCATAATCGGGAACACTGACTGTGGTAAGTCCCAGGTAACGGGAAATAATGATATCGTCAAAGCCGCAGACCGAGATATCCTCAGGTACTCTTATTCCATTCTCAGTAAAATGGCGTATTGCCCCGATGGCCATCATGTCATTGGCGCAGATAAGAACCGAAGGCATCCGGTCCTGAAGCATGATAAGCCTGGCAGCCTGAACTCCGCTCTTCTCCCGCCAGTCGCCCTCATACAGGTCGTTTCTGTTAAAAGAAATATTGTTGGCTTTAAGCACGTCCCTGAAGGCCGTATAGCGCTCCTTGTTATCAGCGGTGTTTTGTCCCGATAGAAAAGCAAAGGACTTAAAGCCCTCTTCCACCAGCTTCTGGGTCAGCTGCCTCTCGCCCTCATAGTTGTTGACTATCATGGCCTTTACATTGGGGTGTTCAAGCTCTCTGTCCAGAGTTATCACAGTAAGCCCCTTGTCAGCCACAGCAAGGACCTGAGAGTCCTGTATCTGTGAACTTAAGATTATACAGCCGCAGACCTCGTCGGGGTCAGAATAATGGGCCAGATCGTCACCATTACAGATAAGGATGTGATAGCCCTGTTTGCTGACATAATCGCTTACACCATGAAGGATGTCCAGGTAAAAGAGTGTATCGAAATCACTAAAGCTGACTATTATGGTCCTTCTCTTTCCATCTATGCCATTCTGCTCTTTATGGGTATAACCAAGTTCAGATGCAATCTTAAGGACCTTTTCACGGGTACTTGCCCCCACATTCTTTTTCTTATTAAGAACATTTGAGACCGTGGTCATGGAAACCCCGGCCTTAATCGCTATCTCCCTGATTCCAACCATGGAATTCTCCCTTCGCTTAATCCAAAAAAGAAACCCTCTTTAAACAAAGCCCTCACACAGTAAAAGCTCTTTTCACCCTGACGGTGATCAGACCTGCAACAATACCTATAAGCACTCCGGAAATGCAGCCAAGGATGATCAGAAATGGCAGGTAATACATAAGGCTCCCGGTCTCCAAGACAAATATTGCGACGATTATCTGACCCACGTTGTGAAATACCCCGCCAAGTATACTTACTCCCACCATGGAAAGCTTGTCCATCTTCCTGGCAAGGAGCATCACAATAAGTGAAAGGATAGCCCCTGCCATGGAATAAAGCATCATGGACAGATTACCGAAGGTCAGCCCTATTAGCACTACCCTTACTAGGGAAAGAGCGATGGCATCCCTCTCACCCACGGTGTAAAGTGCCACCATAACAACCAGATTGGCAAGTCCCACCTTGGCGCCGGGGATTCCGATGTTAAGGGGAAGCATAAACTCTAAATATGAAAGCACAAAAGCCAGGGCAATAAAGAGCCCCAAAAAGGCTATCTTTTTGTTCTTCATCACTAATACTCCAAGGTAAAGAGAATCAATAGGTAGAAGTATCTATTCCGCTCTCCTTACCGCCTTTTATCTCCACTATCAGCTTGTTGGGAAGGCAGACTATTGACTCTCCCGAATATCTGATGCGATTGTGGTGAACGCAAATCTGATCAGGACAGGAAGCCTGCGTAACATCCGCATATCCGCCGGAAATAACAAGGACATTGTAGGAGCCGTCCGGTAGCTCAATGCGCTCTGTGACATCCTCAGAGAGCGGATATGAACAGTAGACTGATCCATCTATCGTCACAACAGCTTCAGCCAGATCCCCGGTATTATTCTTTTGCCAGATTCTTATGTCGAAGATGGTAACAAGCGCCACTATCATTATAACAGCCATAAGAATAAAATCATTTCTCTTCATTTATCTATTGTACATTTCCTTATAGTTCTCTGAAAAGAGATTATCCCATAAAATAACAAAACCGCCAAAGGCCATCCTTAGCCCGGCGGTGTTATATTCCGGATTGAAACATTCAAAAACCTATTCGAATCTCCCATCCGGATTCCCCATTTAATCTTTTCATACATTTCCCACATTCAGGTTCAGTCTACCTTAGCGTTCCTTCTTCTAAGATACTCTTCAACTGAAATACCTGCAACTGCTGCAAGAGCCACTATCCACCAGTCGGATTTGATAGACTTGGTCTCGGTTTTAGCAGCCTTAGCTGTTTCCTCATCCTCAATGGTAACAGCATCAGCAGAAGCCACGGTCTGAGCACTCTCCACCGCAGACTCGTTCTCACCTGCAAAGGCTACAGCCGGATGAAAAACCATGCTTGCTGACAACACAATAGCCAGCGCCTTCCCCAGGTGCTTGTCGAAACATTTTTTCATAACCTTCTTCTCCTCATAAAACAAAATTCCACTCGGTTATTATACACAAAGAAAAAGATTTTGCCACCCCCAAAAGGCAAAATTTTATAAAATGTTTATTATTTGTAACCGTTTACATTCGCACAGTTGAGCAAACTTAAACGTTTTCACGAACACAAAACTCCCAAAGCCCTCAGGCCCCGGGAGTTTTGCTGTTATTTTTATATTTATATACGTAATTTACCTTTATAGTCTTACCGATATCGGTCTCTTTAAACTGTTGGATGACCCTGTTTATGACCTTTTCCGCATCATCTCTGCTACATTCCGTCAGCATCACCAGAAAGCTCTGGGAGCCGTTCTGAACCATGATGTCACTCATCCTCAGGGTGTTTTCCAGAATGTCACTGAACTGATCCGAAGCCTCCATAACAAATTGAACGTCATCATCAGGTATATCAAGCTCGAACAACACCAGAGCAGCGCCTCCGCCATACCTTTTGTTGAAGCGCATAACATACCGGTAAACAACAGAAAAATAATCCTTACCAAGGGTGAGTGCTCCGGCTTTGTCATTTCTCTCCTCGATGATCTTCATCACCCGCTCGAGCTTATGCTCTGCACTAATTTCGTCAGAGCCTTCCTCTGTACCGTATATGGCATAACCGTGCTTGCCGTTTTGCTTAACCTTGTAAAGCGCACTGTCTGCCAGGGCAAACAGTTCTTTATATTCTCTGCCATATTCCGGTACCATGACTACACCTATAGATGTTCCAAGAGGTATACCATGGCCTTCGCCTAAAATGGCATCAGCCTGTTCATGTAGCTGCTTATTTATTCTCTGGGACAGGAATGCGACTGCTTTTTCAACTAAGAGGCCCTCGTAAAAGCCCATGAATTCATCGCCGCCAATTCGGCTCAGAGTATCCGTCTCCCGGGAATTCTTCTTGATTATCCCTGCAAATGCCTTAAGTATCTGATCGCCTTTCTCATGTCCATAGAGATCGTTTACCAGCTTGAAGCTGTCCAGATCAAGGATCATGAGAGCACCATCCTGTCTCTTGCACAGCTTACTGATCCTGTCTGTTCCCTTGGCCTTGTTATAAAGGCCTGTCATCCTGTCAACTGTGGCCTCTTCTACCAGGTCCTCCATCTTCCTGCTGTTCTTGATGGAGTTGTGGATTCGACGTATAAGCACATCCTTATTCAGAGGTTTCCTGACAAAATCCGATGCTCCAAGCACCAGTCCCATCTCCTCGGCGCCACTGTCGTCCTCTCCGGAGGCGAAAATGACCGGGATATGTGCTCTACCCAAGTGCTCCTCAAACCTTCTTATCTGAATATAGGTCTCAAAGCCGTCCATATCGGGCATCATAATATCTAAAAGGATAAGGTCCGGAGTATTGTTCTCTATGTACTTTAAAAGCCTCTCTCCCGAATTCATGCAGGTAACCTGCATGCTTTCCTCTTGCAAAAACGTTTTTGCCTGCAAAAGACTTAACGGGTCGTCATCAACAACGGCTATCCTGTATTCCATCATCAGGTGGACTCCTTAGCAGAGAGTTTCTGCGCAAAAAATCAGAGATAATCTGTCACAATATAGTATACCATACATTTCTCTGCCAAAAAACTTATACCACCTTATGTACCCATTTCCCGTAAAGAAATCTTATGGTGAAGATAATGCCACGGATACCCCAGTCGCTGAACATTCCGATCCACACTCCCATTGGTCCCATGCCAACCACACGGATCAGGAAGGTAGAAAGGGTAACACGGCAAAGCCACATGGTAAGTGTTGCCACCAGCATTGAAAACTTCACATCTCCGGCTGCTCTCATACCATAAGCGGTGATAAAGGAAGGTGACCATAATATCGGCTTTACGATGGTTATCCATCCCAGCATGAAGATACAAAGTGCTGCACTCTCCTTCTCCATCCCAGCAAGGTAGACCACCGGTCTTGATATGGCATAGGTGAAAAGACAGCTTACCGAAATGGCGATATAGCCCCATCCTATCATCTTCTTGGTGTAATAGATGGCTTCGTCCTTCCTGCCGGCACCAAGGCACTGTCCCACAACAGTCATAAGTCCGATTCCAACTCCGCATCCAGCCACTCCGTTGACATTCTCGAAGATATTGGTCATTGCCTGAGCGGCAATTGCTGTGGTACCCAGGATTGAAACCGAAGACTGAATGGCGAGCTTACCGAACTGGAACATGGAGTTCTCGATTCCGTTGGGAATGCCCATGCCCAGGATACTTTTTATCTTGCCAAAATCAGGTCTTATCTTGTGATATTCACTTATTGTTATCTCCTGATCTTTGCGCCGCAAAAGGGCCAAAAGAACTATTGCTGAAAATAGCCTTGCCATAAGGGTAGCCAAAGCCGCTCCAAAAACTCCCATCTTAAAGCCAAAGATAAACAGTGCATTTCCCGCAACGTTAAGTATGTTGGATACTATGGCCACGTTCATGGGAAGCCTTGTGTTGGACTGGGCCCTGAAAATGGCTCCCCCGGCTGCTGAAAGAGCTATACCCGGATATGAAAGGATACTCAGAAGGAAGTATATTCCCGCTGCTCTCATAACATCAGCTTCTATTTTACCAAAGATAAGGGACAGGAGCTGAACCCTGAAAAGGAGACAGACAAGCATGATGAAAAGAGATAATCCACCGGAAACCAGAAGAACCTGCGTCGCTGCTTCATTAGCTCTTTTCATATCTTTCTGACCCACATAGGTAGAACAGATGATAACTCCGCCGGTCGCTAAGGCAGCAAAGGCCTGTACCACAAGGTTGTTGATGGAGTCCACAAGAGAGACTCCCGAAAGAGCAGCTGATCCCACGTTGCTAACCATCATGGAATCCGCCATGCCCATAAGGGAGTTCAGGAATTGTTCAGCTATAATTGGAATCAGCAACAGGAGAAGTTTCCTGTTGCTGAAAATGTGTTTGTCATTCATATGTTTACCTTGTCTGCAATTTACGGAACAAATCGCGATATACGGATTGCTCCGCTTCGCTCTCACATCCGTTCTGGTGCACTAAAGCCAAGAAGGTCAATGCCTGTCTCGAGAACCTTAAGAGAAATTGAAAGCAGGGCGATGTAGCTCTCCTTCTTGTCAGGATCAGCTTCTGTAAGGATTTTGGTTCCGTGATAGAAGCTGTTAAATGCGTTACTAAGGTCATAGATATATGCACAGATCCTGTTGGGGGCAAGGTCTCTTGCTGCGCTCTCCACAGCATCGGCAAACCTTGTAAGGTTCAGCATAAGGTTCTTCATTGCTTCGCTGTCAGGATTGCCAAGCTTTGCTTCCTTGACGTTTCCACCCTCAGCCTCGTACTTCTTAAGGATAGACTTGATACGAACGATGGTGTAAAGGATGTATGGGCCTGTATCTCCCTCGAAGGAAGTGAATTTATCAATATCGAAAATGTAGTCCTTGGCAGGCTGGTTGGAAAGATCGCCGTACTTAAGAGCTGAAAGGCCTACTTTCCTTGCTGTATCCCTTGCCTCTGCCTCATCGATGTCAGGATTGCTCTCCTTGATCCTGTTGTACATCTTCTCATTGATCTCCTGAACAAGGCTCTCAAGGTGCATAACACCGCCTTCACGGGTCTTAAATGGCTTTCCGTCAGGACCGTTCATGGTTCCGTTACCGACAAAGCGAAGGTCTGTCTCAGGAAGTGCAAGCCTGGTCTTTTTAGCTGCACGGAATACCTGCTCAAAGTGCAGGGACTGTCTCTTATCTGTGAAGTAGTAAATGGCTTCAGGACGATATTCCTTCATACGCTCCTGGATTGTTGCCAGATCTGTTGTGGCATAAAGAGCTGCTCCGTCTGATTTAAGGATCATGCAAGGAGGCATCTCTTTTGTATCGGACTCCTCAGCTACATCAACCACCAGCGCTCCCTGACTTTCATGGGCATAGCCATGCTGCTTCATGTAATCTACCATTCCCGGGATCAGATCGTGAACATCTGACTCGCCCTTCCACAGGTCAAAGTGAACGTTAAGGCTGTCATAGTTCTTTTTCAGGTCAGGAATAGAAACGTTCATGATGTGATGCCAGATAGCTCTGTAAGCCTTATCACCATCCTGCATGCGCTTGGTTGCTTCAAGGGCAGCACTCTTGTACTCTTCAGCTGCCTTCTTCTCTTCCTCTGATGCATCGTCAGAAACCTTGGTCTTGCCACTGGCTACAGGATAGATCTCAGCAAGCTCCTGGATAGTGAAAGGTGGCTCCTTGGGGAAAGGTCCCTTGAAGTCAGGATCAAAGTAAGGAAGCTCGGGATGACGGCACTTAAGCTCAGTGATGATAAGTCCCATCTGAAGTCCCCAATCGCCCATATGAATATCGGCAATAACGTTGTTGCCGGCATATTTCAGGATTCTCTTTACAGCCTCACCGATTACAGCGGGACGAAGATGACCTACATGCAGAGGCTTTGCCACGTTTGCTCCGCCGTAGTCAAGGATGATCGTTGGCGCATGTCCAGGCATCTCAACACCCATATGCTTCTCATGGAGCATCTTTACCACGTAGCTTCTTACGAAGTCTCCGGAAACAGTGATGTTCAAAAATCCCGGCTTA
>DFGW01000122.1:16249-37294 GCA_002372465.1 Butyrivibrio sp. UBA3740 | reverse complement strand
GGCTCAGACTGTAGACAAAGTCAATTAGAACATAATCCATATCCGCTTTTGAGCAGTATAACCATATCCCGGATATCCATCAATGGACTTTCGCGGCATAAATCCTCGCGACCTTTCATGCAGCTGTTTATGTGCATCTGGTACTTAACCCGGTCGCTGCGGTTTATTCCACGGTTCCATTGACAGATATTCGGGATAAGTTTTTAGGTCTGTAAGCGGATATTGATAAAAGGGTAACGTCCTGTGATGGGGCATGTCCACTTTTTGGGGTTCGTCCAAAAAAGGTGATTCAGAGAAGAATACCCTCCAGACGGGCAAAAAGGCAATTTAGTCTGTATAAAAAACGACCTATAATACGGACCAAATCAAGAAAACAGCATTTTTGCCCGTATTTTTAGTGCGGATTTTGCTGTAATTTACCCCGAAAAAGCCCTTTTAATACGGTCCAAATGCCGAAAAAGGTGATTTAGTCCGTATAAACTACTGTTCCACGGCCATATCAGCCATGTCTTAGCATGACTTCGCTCCTGTATATGCCAATGGTCATGCCGACCATTGGCCCACCTGACGCGATACCTCTTTATCAATACCCGCTTACAGACCTAAAAGCCACCCTCAGATAGCTGTCAATGGAACCGTGGAATAAACCGAAGCGCCCGGAATTGATCTAAGAAACGAGTAGAATCATTCTTATGAGGGCGCGAGGATTTATGCCGCGAAAGTCCATTGAAAGATATCAGATGGTGGCTATAATCTTATAGGCGGGTATTGATAATGACTTTGTCTTCAACCTGAGCTTTCCCTATCATACAGGGGAAGGCTTTTTATATTTTCATAAAAGTCTACTGGGAATAAGCGTTGGCAAATACATGATACGTTGCGGAGGGGGCTTCTACATTCTATAATAAAACATAGACTAATTGCCTTAAGAAACCTTGCAGGCACAAGCTTTTGATACGTTACAGAAATATACTTATAGGAGAAATGACTTTATGAACATTCAGGAGATCATAAATCACATGGGAATTGAACTTTTAGTATTTGCTGTGTGCATGTTCTTTGGAATCAGACTTATAATCACAAGAGACCCTAAGATCCTTAAAAAGGAAAACCCTGAGAGCATCAAGCACCCGAAGGAGTACACGCTTTATGGCGGACTTATTATTCTTTTCCTGGGGCTTTCAGCCATTGCCATGGGAATTGTTTCTTTCTTTAACCCCACAGCAGGCATGGTGATAATCGTTGTAGCAGTAATCATCATGAGCATCATGTGGAAGGTTATCTACGACAAATTCGCATAATATGAAGGCGCAGCCGTTTTAGAGGCAGCTGGCTTTAAAGCGCAGGAGCAATATGAACAGATATAAAGTAATGCTGGTGGACGACGAGGAAGATGTTGCCCAGGCGATAATGAAAAAAATGAACTGGGAAGAGATGGGGTTCGAGACGCCCCGTTATGCCCATAACGGTCTGGAGGCCTTGGAGCTTTCAGAGGAGTCAAGACCTGATATAGTCATGACTGACATACAGATGCCCTACATGGATGGAATGGAGCTGTCCAGGAATCTAAGAAAGCTCTATCCCAACATAAGGATCATAATCTTCTCCGGCTATGATGAATTTGAATATGCCAAGGAAGCCATAAGGCTCGAAGCTGAGGAGTACATCCTAAAGCCCATCGATGCAGATGAACTTAAGAGCGTATTTGCCAGAGTCCATGAAGCTCTGGACAAGGATATAGATGAGAAGCTTAACGTGGCTAAGCTTGAGAACTATTATATGGACTCGCTCCCTCTTTTGCAGGAGGATTTCTTCGCATCCCTTGTGGATGGAAGAATTGCGGAGAACAAGATTGGAAAGCTCCTTAGCGATTACAGGATCGAGCTTCACGGGCCCTGCTTTCTTATAGCCATTGTCCATCTTTCCACCTCCAGTGTTCCCAAGGGCATGAATCCTGTGCTTCTTTCGGTTTCCGTCAGAAAGCTTATGGAGGAGAGGATGGATCCTAAATGGGGATGTAAGTTCTTTTCCTACCAGGGAAGCACTGTAATGCTGGCACAGCTTGAGAGCAGGAAGGATGCATCGTCATTTACCGACGACTGCGACAGGCTCTGCAGACTGGCGGAGAGCATATGCAAAGCAAACGTTACCATCGGCATAGGCAGTATAGAGGATAACCTCTTTGAGATACGAAACTCCTATCAGGGTGCCAGGGACGCGGTTTCCTACAGGGTTTTGTACGGACACACCAAGGCTATCAATATTTCCGAGATATCTCCCATGGAAAAAGAGCCTGAGACTGCGGAGGGGACTGATTCCCTGACGGACATTTTCAAGAAGATGAAGATGGCCGACAAAGATAGTGTTGATGAAGCTGCCAGGAATTATATTGAGAGCAGTCTTTCCCAGCAGGCTTCAATACAGAACTACAGGTTTTTTGTGATGGAGCTGGTGAGCGAGCTCTATAAATTTGGCAGGAACAATCAGCTGGATGTAAATGAAGTCTTTGACATGAATACCGATGTTTATGCCAGGGTCCAGCAGATGGAAAAGGGCGAGCTTTCCAAGTGGCTCAGCGAAACCTGCATAAAGATGCATGAACTTATTGATGACAAGAGATCCGGCAACACCAGAAGCTTTGTTACCAAGGCAAAAGAGTATGTGGCTGACCACTACGCTGACCAGGATCTGTCCATAGATTTTATCTGCAATTATCTGGGAGTCAGCAGTGCGTATTTTTCCACTGTTTTCAAGAAGGAGACCGGGAAGACCTTTGTGGGGTATCTAACTGACTTCCGAATGGAAAAGGCCGAAAAAATGCTGGTGGAGACTGATGAAAAGACCTATATCATCGCCCAGCAGGTTGGGTATTCCGATCCCAACTATTTCAGCTATGTTTTCAAAAAACAGTTTGGAGTTTCACCCTCCAAATATAAGTCCGGCAGGGAAGCATAAGGGTGTCTGTTAAAAATTTCGTAAAAGAAAAGAAAAACCACATAAAAGCTGACTGGATGATCTCCAGATACATGAGGAGCGTGGTTCCAAGAAGCATTCAGGTTACGATTGCAATCTCATTTACGGTCGTATCCCTGGTTTGCATGCTTGCAATGGGAATAGCTCTTTATCAGAGGTTTTCCGTAAGATCAGAAAAGATGCTCACTGAGAGTACGCAGCTTACACTGGATCAGACAGTACTTAACCTTGAGGACTATCTTCGCAGCATGAGGCGCATGTCTGATGCCATCTACTATAACGTCATAAAGGACCAGGATTTAAGCAAGGAGACACCGGTATCCCAGATGAACCTGCTCTACGAGGCTCACAAGGACTACCTGATCTCACTGGCTCTTTACAGTGAAAGGGGAGAGCTTATCTGCGCTTCCCCCGTCGGTGTTGAGAAGCCTGAGCTTAACGTTACGGACCAGACCTGGTTTGTATCAGCCCTTCAAAAGCCTGAGAATCTTCACTTTTCACTCCCCCATGTTCAGAATATTTTTGTGGATGACCCGAGCTTTAGGTACTACTGGGTAATCTCCCTTAGCCGGAATGTTGAGCTTAACAGAGGCGGTGTTCCGCAGCAGGGAGTTCTTTTGGTGGACATGAACTACGCTGTCATAGAGCAGATGATGGAAGGTGCCAACGACAACACCTCAGAGCAGTACGTGTATCTGTGCGACAGGAACGGAAATATCATCTATCACCCAATGCTGATGCAGATCTCAGCAGGATTATACAGAGAGAACAATGCCTTTGCAGCTTCTTACGAGGATGGAAGCCATAAAGAGGTCTTCCAGGGTGATACCAGAATCGTTACCGTGGAGACCATGAGTTACACCGGCTGGAAACTGGTCAGTGTCATTCCCACCAGTAATTCCTACCTTGGCATGAAGGATATCAGATACTTCGTTATCATGGTCCTTTCCATAACACTGCTTGCCATGCTGATCCTTAACAGGCTGGTGGCAAGGCGTGTGACAAGGCCTATCGTAAAGCTCAACGAGTCCATCACGGAGATCGAGATGGGCAACGTAAAGCCCAATGTTTATATAGGCGGGCCTTCTGAAATCGAGCACCTTGGAAGGACACTCAGGTCCAGCTACGAGCAGATTGATCAGCTGATGAAGGAGATGGTGGCTTCTCAGGAGGAAAAGAGAAAATCCGAGCTGGACGCTCTCCAGTCCCAGATTAACCCTCACTTCCTCTACAATACCCTTGATTCCATCGTATGGATGATAGAGGGTGAGAAGTACAATGAAGCGGTATTTATGATAACGCAGCTGGCGTCTTTATTCAGGGTGTCCCTCTCAAGCGGAAAGACCATTATCCCCATTGAGGACGAGATGCGCCATGCAGGCAACTATATGAACATCCAGAAGGTCCGCTTCAAGGATGCCTTCTCCATTGATTTTGATATTGAGGAGGATATAAAGAACTATTGCACGGTTAAACTCATTGTTCAGCCTATTCTGGAAAACGCTGTGTACTACGGCGTCAAGGACATGGAAGACGGAGAGATAAAGGTAAAGGGATTCAAGGGCGACGACGGAGATATCTACATAACAGTTTCAGACAACGGGTTTGGAATGAGCAGCGAGCAGCTTGAATTTCTTCTGACTGACGATACGAGAGTGCGCAAGAAGGGCTCCGGTGTGGGACTTATCAATGTGCAGCGAAGGATCCAGCTTCGCTTTGGAGAAAAGTACGGTCTAAAGATCGAATCAGAACCGGATGAGGGTACAGTAGTCACCATTCATCTTCCGGCAATAATTTACAACGAGGAAAACGCCAGGGCGCTTGAGTCGGGAAAGGGAGCCGGAAATGAAGAATAAAAATTTGTTTATCATAGCTATTGCTGCGCTTTTGACCTTTATGTTCATAGTTTCAGCCATGGCTCTTGTCATGAGCGGGATAGCAGAGGATCCGGTACAGGTTTCCGTGATCGTGGATGACTCCTCCTCAGTCAGGTGGGCTTCCTTTATTTCTGGTGTGGAGCAGGCAGCAAAAGACACAGGAATTAAGGTGAAGTTTGTTACCACCACAAGAAACCTGTCCCTTAGCCAGCAGCAGCTTCTTATCAATCAGGAGATAAATGACGGAGCAGATGGAATCATTTTGCAGCTTACCAGCAGCCGTGGTACTCAGAACATGATCTCAGACATAAGCCGTAAGGCAGTGCTTCTTATGGTGGATACCAGCGGAGATATGGATGTTGACGTAGAGGGAAGAAGTGCCTGCATTCAGGTTGATAACGTGGAGCTGGGAAGAGCCCTTGCCAACGAAGTTGCCATCGCCTACGGAAAAGAGTTGGAGGGCAAAAAGATAGGTATCGTGGCGGGAAACCAAAGACAGAACTCAATGGCGGAGAGGCTTACGGGCTTTCAGGAAAATATCGTATCTTCCGGTGCCTATGTGGCCTGGATCGATACGAATTTAAACTATGTCAGTGACAAGATAGGGCAGAGGCAGCAGGACAATCCTGCGGACATTATTGTTGCCCTTGATAACTATGGCCTTGAGGCAGCCTGTGAGTACGGACTTCGTCAGAGCGAGCCTCCTGCCATATTTGGCGAGGGTACATCCATCAAGGTGGTGAGCTATCTGGATGACGGACTCATTACCAGCATGGTGGTACCAAATGAGTATTATATGGGCTATCAGTCTATAGCTGCAGTGGCAAGGCGCCTGGACAACAGACTTACTCCCATGCAGGATGAGACCATAGCTTTCAGGGTGGTGAACAGGGACAACCTTTTTGACGAGAACAATCAAAGGCTCCTGTTCCCGGTAATTCAATAGTTTTTGGAGAGGTATTACAGATGGGGAGATTAAGGAAAGTTATTTCCTTTGGAATAGTTCTGGTTCTTGCGACAGCTCTTTTAACCGGATGTAATAACAGAACTCAGAGCAGAACATCTGATAAAATAAAGATAGGTGTTACGGTCTATGATCAGTATGACACTTTCATGTCACAGCTTGTGCAGTGTTTCACGGATCTGGTGCCTGATGATGTGGAGGTGGTTGTGTACAATGCCTCCCAGAGCCAGCAGACCCAGAACTCCCAGGTCAAAAAGATGATCGAGGAGGGGTGTGATGTTCTGTGCGTGAATCTGGTGGACAGAACAGACCCTACCGCGGTTATAGACGCTGCAAGGAAAAATGATATACCCATTGTTTTCTTCAACAGGGAGCTGGTTGAGGGAGATATTGGAAGGTGGGATAAGCTCTTTTACGTGGGGGCGGATGCCATTGAGTCCGGAGTTATGGAGGGTGAGCTGGCTGCCGAAAAGTGCAGGAAGGATGAGAACGTTGACCGAAATGGTGACGGGGTCATCCAGTACGTGGTTTTAGAGGGCGAGGCAGGCCACCAGGACGCCATTGTGAGAACGGAGCAATCAGTGGAAACGCTGATCAATAAAGGAATTGAAGTGGATAAGCTGGGCTATGCCATAGCTAACTGGAACAGGGCTCAGGCTCAGACCAAGGTTGCCCAGTTTATTGAGGATTATGGGAAGAGCGTTGAGCTTATTTTGTCGAACAACGACGATATGGCCCTTGGGGCAATTGATGCCTATGAGGCTGCCCAGATAGACCGGGAGGACTGGCCGGCTATCTTTGGAATTGATGGAACGGATGTGGGCCTTGAGGCTGTCCGGGATGACAAAATGTGTGGAACAGTCTACAATGACAAAGAGGGGCAGGCACTTGCTATGTACAGGCTTTCGCTTATTCTTGCAAAGGGTGGGAGCATTGATGAGCTTGAGGATGAATATGAAGTTTCCGGTGGCAAGTATGTAAGGCTCCCCTACTCAAAGGTTACAGCATCGAATATCTACGACTATCTCGCCAGGTAAAGGGTGGGATTTTGGTATAGATCTGAACTAATGGTGTAAGCCAGGATGAGGAGGAACTAAATGTTATGAAGAGAAAAATCATGAAAAGGCTGATTGCCCTGACTTTGTCTGCCTTGCTTGTGACAAGTGCGACAGGTTGTGGAAAGCAGCCGCCTAAGGAGACGCAGGAGGCTCAGGAAGTAGTGGCTGAGGATTCCGGCGATGCTGCACAGGGCGATGAAGCTTTGCCTGAAGAAAGTCCGGTACAGGAGGCTGAGGCAGAGGTTGTAGAAGAGGAAGAGGCTGAGGAATCTCTGGTAACCGGAGAGAACCTTTTGACTAACGGAGACTTTTCTTCCGGTATTGATCCCTGGAGTTATTTCTGTCAGGATGGTCTTTGCACTCTGGGTAAGAACGAAGACGGAGAACTTGATGTAGATATCAAGAGTATCGGAAGCGTGGCACACGGCGTTCAGCTTTACCATGACGGTTTTACTCTTTATGAAGGATGTAAATATAAGCTTACCTTTGATGGTCACTGCGATATTGAGAGAGACTTAGAACTAAGGCTCCAGATAAACGGTGGTGATTATCATGCTTATTTCCAGGATAATGTTCCTGTTGGACCTGAAAAGCAAAGCTATGAGTATCACTTTACCATGTTTGAGACCACCGATCCTGCTCCAAGATTATGTTTCAACATGGGTCTTGTGAACGGACTTGACCAGTCCACAGCTGAGCATCATGTATACCTTGATAACTTTGTTCTGACAGTGGAAGATGATTCAGAAAGAGTCGCTGGAAGTGGGGAGGTACAAATGCCTGATATTGCTGTAAACCAGATTGGATATCTGCCGGGAGCATACAAGTCAGCTACCCTTAGAAATAGTGCACTTAATCAGACTGCAAAGCTCATAAACGAAGATACAGGGAAGTCTGTTCTTGAGGTTGAAGTTGCAGGAGGAATTGCTGATCCTGATACCGGAGATAAAGAGGTTGCTTTTGACTTTTCTGAGATCACAGATGAAGGAAATTATCACATCGAGGCCGGAGAGGCTGTTTCGCCCAGCTTCAGGATTGCAGGTGATGTTTACAAGGATGTCTTTAAGGCATTAATAAAGATGCTTTATTATCAGAGATGTGGCATGGAACTTACGGTTGAGTATGCTGAAGGATTCGCTCATTCTGTATGCCACGCCGAAGAGGCAGTTCTTTATGAAGACAAGACCAAGAAGCTTGACGTTTCAGGTGGATGGCATGATGCCGGAGACTATGGAAGATATTCTGTAGCAGGCGCCAAGGCGGCAGCAGACCTGCTTCTTGCCTATGAGAATTATCCTGATGTATTCGGGGATGATATTGAAATCCCTGAGAGCGGTAATGGCATTCCTGATGTTCTTGATGAGGCTAAGTACGAACTTGACTGGCTTCTTAAGATGCAGGCCGACAACGGCGGAGTTTATCACAAGGTTACCTGCAGCAACTTCCCGGGCGAAGTAATGCCTCAGAATGAGACAGATCCACTTATCATCATGCCAATTTCCACAACTGCTACCGGTGATTTTGCCGGAGTTATGGCTATTGCAGCCAGAGTATATGCAGACATTGACAAGGCCTATGCAGACAAGTGTCTTGAGGCAGCCAAGAAAGCAGCACAGTACCTTGATAAGACACCATCTGACAAGATCGGATACAAGAACCCTAATGATGTGTCCACCGGTGAGTACGAAGACGACTATGATCTGGATGAAAGATACTGGGCATATGCAGAACTGTACAAGACCACAGGTGACAAGGCCTATGAGAAGTCTATGAGCGAGTGGATACCTAACAATGGACTTTCCCTTGGCTGGCAGGGCGTTGCAGGATATGGTGCGTATGCATATCTTTCTTCAAAAGACACAGATTCCGAGCTCTTTGACAGGTTCAAGAACAGTGCCAATAATCTGGCTGAGGTTTTGATCAAGAAGACAAACATGTATCCATATGGATCATCCATTGTAGGAGATTATCCTTGGGGAAGTAACCTCACCATAGCCAACAATGCAATGTTAGTCTTAATGCTTAAGGACTATGTTGAAATTGATAAGTCTGTTGCTGACAAGCAGCTTAACTACCTGTTTGGAAATAACGCCAACGGATACAGCTTTGTAACTGGCTATGGAACAACATATCCGGATCACCCTCACCACAGACCTTCACAGGCTCTTGGTACTACCGTTCCCGGAATGGTTGTAGGTGGACCAAGCAACTCTCTTGGCGATCCATATGCAGCTAACGTACTTAAGGGTGTTCCTGTAGCAAAATGCTACGTAGACAACGCTCAGAGCTATTCAACCAACGAGATAACAATCTACTGGAACTCACCTGTTATCTACCTGCTTGCGGGAGAGATAGCTGAGACGAAGTAAGGATTAGGTGATTTATGAGATTATTTGCAGCCCCGGAATGCTATGCATTCCGGGGCTGTTTGGTTTTGGGACTGTTTGGTTTTCAGTGCTGATTAGCTCTTTTGCTTGGTCATTTATAACAGGAATTGATGGACTTTCTTTTCTACCAGCTTTATGTCCAGAGGTCTTTCTCTGGTTTCCATTGTAACGATCAGGTTCTGCCCAATGATCAGACCCGATTCTTCATAGTCCATAAGTTTCTCAAAATTCCTGGAAGCGTAGTCCTCATCATCTACTTTGCCCAGGTGTTCCCAGTAAAAGGTTTTATATTCATTAACATTAAGAAGACAAAAATCAGGATACTTGCTCCTCCCATTTTTAAGCTTTATCACCGGCTCACAGACATAAGGAATATTGTTGCAATGAAAAAAATCTGCCAGTATTTTCTCCGACTTAGATCGCACACATTCCCCTCGTGTTGTTTTGAATTCATGTTTTTTCTCATGGGAATTTAGATTGCCCGGATGTCGGGTATACCATTCTTTGATAATCATGTCTTTTGTAGGGCGTATGGGATTTATAAGATTTCTACGTCCATCACTTAGGCTTTCGTATAGGGTATCGATACTGTCAATATCATAGCTCTTATTGAATTTTTCCAGGCGCTTGATCATATCCTTTAGGTGTTTGTGTATCTTTTCGTCGTAATCTCTTTGCAGAAGGAGCTGTATTCTGCTTATGTCAATTTTAGAAATGTACTGTTCTTTATTCTCACCTTCCTTTTTAAAACGGTACTGGAAATATCCATTGCTTTTTGATACGCGGATATTACCTTTTTCAAGGCCCTTGAAGCCCTTCTCTCTCATAGCAGCTTCTTTTTCAAGCTGCATAAGTTCTATCAGTTGTCTGTTCAATGCATCTTTGTAATTTCTCATGGTTTCCTTTCTTATTCCTGGTGTATTCACATATAATTTTCCTTGGTGAAGCAATGTGGCAATGAGGATTACTTTGCGGTTTAATGTGGCTTCTACGTCTTTTTCCGCATTTTTCAAATTTTGGATGAGCAATAATAATAATCGATACGCCTAATATTTTGTTTTTTAATGTTTGACTATATAGAAATGCCTATTTTATGTAGATCTCTATATGCTGCTACTGTTTTTTTTCTGAAACAAGCGTTCTGACAGTAAAAAGAGCTTTAAACATTCCTTAAGTTCTTATGCAGCCTTTAATTGTTACTGTTTGATTGTAAAATTGTGGAATGTAGACGTAGACATAGAATTTGACGACGTCCGTCATGACAATAAATAGAATAAAGACGTAAATTGCTGGAGGTACTAGTTATCTTTGAATAAAAGAAAAGCGGGAAGCTACATACTAACAGCTTCCCGTTAATCGGAGTGACGTGATTCGAACACGCGGCCCCTACCTCCCTAAGATAGTGCTCTACCAACTGAGCCACACCCCGATTGGCTTATGACTGTGTCAGCCATCAGCGACGTTTTTCATTATATAACGCATTCACATTAAAATCAAGCAGTTTTTTCTGAAAGCTCTCTTTATTGCCCGAGATTACTAAATGTGACATAATTATTATATGTAAATACGATAATAAACCCAGGCAAGGAACAGGGGCAGGCAGGGAGAAACCTATGAACGAGTCCACACAGATCACATATGGTAAAGGAACCATAACTATTCTAATGAATTCTGAAAGTGGGACTGAGGTGGCTGCACCTGCCATAAGGTTCGGGGATTATCAGCAGGCTGCGAGAGCATCTTTTTCAGAAAAAGAGTTGAGTATCATCGAGGAGGGAGCTAATGCCGAGATTACCCTCAACTTTGTTATGCTTGATGAACTGGATGATAAGGACGTTCAGGAACAGCTTGAGGATTCCTTAAGCGGATTTGAGGCTGTGTATGGACCGCTTCACAAAGGAGTATTCTTTGAAGTAGAGGCCAGCAAGACATTAGATATGGTTGAATACACAGAGCTTGATTCCCTTTCTGAGGATGTGGAGATACAGTTTGATATACCTTTGTATCTGGTGGGGGAAGAGAGAAATTACTATGTGATAAATGACCTGCTGGGAGTATGTGAAATAGAAGAGGACATAGATGAAGATGCTGTCACGCTCTCTGTTGGAGCCCATAATCTGACAACAGCTCTTTTGGTATATCAGGATAAGAGCGAAGCGTTGAAGACAAATACACAAAAGGTCCATATAAAAGCACAGTATCTGTTTGCAGGAGCTATCGTACTTTTGCTTATTATCTGGTTTTTGGTGGACAGAAGATACAAGAAAGACAGGACTTAATTTTCTAAATTATCATAGCTTTTTATTCAGAAAAACAGTAAAATTAGTTTATGGATGCCAGGTCAGTATTTGGAAAAAATGCATATTACTGCGATGAAGGAGCCGAGCTTAAAGAGATAAGCAGGCTTCTTAATTGTGGACTTCATCAGATGGGGCTTGGCGTTATTTTGCTTGATCCGGACAGAAAGTGTGTCTATGCAAACCGCCATGCTTTTTCCATGTTCCATTCCGAAGAAGACCTGGAGGTTTTGTATGGTGCCTTTTCCGGTTGGATGAGCAGTCAGGGTATTGAGCCCAGCACAGGCAGCTGGTGCAGGCTTTATGAAAACCGCGGGAAAAAGAGACTTTTCAAGGTGCGCTACAGAGTTCTTGTGGATGATTTCAACAAGGGTCTTGGCTACATGTACACTATCCAGAATCTCTCCGATATAGTTGAGAACGACACAGGAGAGCAGTACAGGATGACCCATGACGAGCTGACGGGTCTGTATAACAGAGAGGGCTTTTGTGCTGCGGCTCAGTCAGCGCTAAGGGACAGTGAAAAGACATATCTTCTTCTCTACTCTAATATCAAAGATTTCAAACTTTTTAATCAGCTCTTTGGTCTTGATAAGGGCAACGACATCCTCATTAACATCGGCGAGATGATGATACAGCATGTTAAGGAAGAGGATATCTACGGCAGGATCAACGGCGATCATTTTGTCCTGTGCATGCCTAAGGAACGCTTTAATGAAAAGAACTTTAAGAAGATAGTAAGGGAAATCACCGGCAAGGTCACCAGCAAGTCTTATTCCCTTCACATTCAGATTGGCATATACGAGATCACAGATCCCTGTATGGACATCACACTGATGTGCGACAGAGCCTATATGGCCTGCAAATCCATCAAGAAGGATGGTGTATGTGAGATAGCCTGGTACAGCGATGAAATGCTGGTCAATGCTCTTTTGGAAAAAGAGATTTTGTCCAGTTTCGACTTTGCCATCATCAACAGGCAGTTTGGAATATACATTCAGCCCCAGGTCTTTGCTGACGGAAAAGTCTTTGCAGTAGAGGCCCTGGCAAGGTGGCTCCATCCCGAGAACGGTCTTATCCAGCCGGGAGTATTCATTGATGTTCTGGAAAGAGCTGACCTTATCTACAAGCTGGACCGGTATATCTGGGAGCTGGCAGCCAGACAGGTGGCAGACTGGAAGGGCACAGAGTTTGAAGACATATCTATTTCCGTGAATGTATCGCCCAAAGACCTTTACTACCTGGATATCAAAAAAGAGTTTACAGAGCTTATAGAGAAGTACGACATTGATCCAAAGTCACTGAATATAGAGATAACAGAGACGGCAGTTACATCAGATGTCAACAAGTGCGCAAAGCTCATCCTGGAGCTTCAAAGCCGAGGCTTTCTTGTTGAGATCGACGACTTTGGCTCAGGCTATTCTTCCCTTAACATGCTTAAGGATATTAACGCAGATGTGCTTAAGATTGATATGGGATTTCTTCGAAAAACAGAGAATCAAAAGAGGGCACAGGTAATACTCAACTACACCATCGATATGGCCCATGAACTGGGGATGAATGTCATAACGGAGGGAGTTGAGACTGTTGATCAGCTGGATTTCCTGACAGGGATGGGATGTACCATGTTCCAGGGATTCTACTTTGACAGACCGATGCCTGTTGAACTTTTTGAGAAAAAGTATAAAAATAAATAAAACAACGTTGGAGGAGAAATGGTATGAAGATTGGTATCAAAGAAGTTGTTGCTATGGGTATTGGAACTGCACTTTTCGTAGTTCTGACAAATGTTCAGATTCCTGTATTTATAGTTCCTAACACAGCTATACAGCCCAGAATGGCCATCCTTGCTTTTCTGGCAGCTGTATTCGGCCCTGTTGTTGGCGGTGTTGTGGGATTTGCAGGACATGCTCTTGGGGATGCATTTTTCTATGGCTCAGTTTGGTGGAGCTGGGTATTCCCTGAAGCGGTAGTTGGAATAGCAGTAGGAATATTTGCAAAGAAGTTCGCTGTTAAGGAGGGTGGCTTTGCAAACGCGAAGAACCTCATAATCTTTAATGTTGTTCAGGTTGTTGCCAATGCTGTAGCCTGGATAGTGGTTGCACCTGTCCTTGATATCCTTATTTATGCAGAGCCATCAGATAAGGTATTCTCACAGGGCGCAGTTGCATTTATCCTCAACATTATTGCCATCGGAATACTTGGATCACTTCTGCTTATTGCATACAGCAGGATTGCCGGAAATTCATCAGCGCTTAAGGCGGAGGAATAAAGCTTGGAAGCTGAAAAAAGTCCGATCATAGAATTTGAGAATGTCACCTTTAGGTACAGAGCTCAGCAGGAGGCTACCTTAAAAGACATAAATCTCCAAATCCGGTCGGGAGAAAAAATTCTGATAGCCGGTCAGTCCGGATCAGGAAAATCCACACTTGCACATTGTTTAAATGCTCTTATCCCCTGTTCTTATACGGGGGATATGAGCGGAACACTCCGAGTTGACGGGAAAGAGCCCGCAAAGCTCGGAGTTTTTGGTATGTCACAGATTGTGGGCACGGTGCTTCAGGACACCAATGGCCAGTTTATTGCGCTGACAGTGGCAGAGGATCTGGCTTTTGCTCTGGAAAACGACAACATGCCCCAAAAAGAAATGCATGAGAAGGTGGCCGATGTTGCAAACCGCCTTGAACTTACGGACTATATGGGCAATGCTCCAGGAGAGCTGTCAGGCGGGCAGAAGCAGAGGGTATCTCTGGGTGGTGTTCTTGCCTGTAATGTGAAGGTGCTCCTTTTTGATGAGCCTTTGGCTAACCTTGATCCTGCCACAGGGAAAAGAACTATCGCCCTCATTGACGAGCTTATGAAAAGGGAAGACCTTACTGTGATCATCATAGAGCACAGGCTGGAAGACGCTCTATACAGGGATGTGGACAGAGTAGTTCTCATGGATGGCGGAAGGATAATCGCAGACAAGACCCCTGACGAGCTTCTTTGCTCAAATCTTCTTATGGAGAACGGAATAAGGGAGCCCCTTTATATAGCTGCGCTTAAGGCAGCAGGTGCTAAGCTGTCTCCTGAGACAAAACCTCAGCATATTGAGACCATGGATGTTTCGCCCTACAAAGAAGCAGTAAAGAAGTGGTATCACGCTACGCAAAGGGGTAAGTGCGAGAACACACAGGAAGTTCTTTTATCTGTGGAAGGCCTTGAGTTTAGCTATGACGAAAAGAGGAAGATTATTTCAGATGTCTCCTTTGATATAAAGAGGGGTGAGATGGTGGCCCTGGTTGGAAAAAACGGAGCCGGCAAATCTACCCTTGCATCCCTTATCTGTGGATTCTATAAGCCGGATAAGGGAGTGATAAAGCTTGATGGCGCGGACATTGCAGGTCTTTCTATCAAGGAGAGAGGCGAGCGGATCGGGTATGTGATGCAGAGCCCCAACCAGATGATAAGTAAGCCCATGATCATGGAGGAAGTGGGACTTGGACTTACAGCAAGGGGGGTTCCGGAAGCTGAGGTTAAGGCCCGGGCAAAAGAGATACTTAAGACCTGTGGGCTGTACCCCTTCAGAAACTGGCCTGTTTCGGCGCTTTCCTTTGGGCAGAAAAAGAGGGTATCCATAGCTTCAATCCTCATCATGAGCCCGGACATCCTGATCCTGGACGAGCCTACGGCAGGACAGGATTACATGCACTATACAGAAATCATGGAGTTCCTTGTGGACATCAGAAAGAAACTGCCTATAACCATAATCATGATAACTCATGACATGCATCTGATGCTGGAGTACACTGACAGGACACTGGTTCTGACTGATGGAAAGCTACTTATGGATGCTTCGCCTTCGGAGGTTTTGACCAATCAGGAGGTCTGTGACAGGGCCTACCTTAAGAGGACATCACTTTATGACCTGGCAATTAAGTGCGGAGTAAATGATGCAGGAGAATTTGCTGCCAGATTCATAGAGCATGAGAGAAACAACAGGGAGTCAAAAGCATGAGTAGAATGATCTCCTATGAAAAAAAGAATACGCCCATCCACAGGCTCAGCGGCTTTACCAAGCTGGTGTTTTTTTTGCTGTGGTGTACAGCAAGTGCTTTGACCTTCGACACCAGGATACTGCTGGTCATGCTTGTTATGGGATTTATTATCTACAGGATTTCCGACACCAGATGGAAACAGGTAAGTGCTGTTTTTGCAGCGATAATGATATTTATGGTGATAAATCTTTTGGCCATTTTCTTCTTCTCACCATATCAGGGATGTGAGATCTATGGCTCAAAGACTGAGCTTGTGCACCTTATCGGAAACTATTCCATCACCCTGGAGCAGCTCTTTTACGAGTTCAACGTGTTTATCAAGTATTTTACAGTTATACCTGCAGTGTTCATCTTCCTGGTGACCACGGATCCCAGCGAACTGGCGGCATCGCTGAATGGCGTCGGTGTGCCCTACTCCATTGCTTATTCCATGGAGATTGCGCTGCGCTATATCCCGGATGTACAGGATGAATTCAGGAAGATCAAAAACGCCCAGGAGGCCAGGGGCATTGAGATGAGCTCCAAGGGAAGACTCATGGACAGAATGAAAAACACAGTCAGCATCATTTTTCCGCTGCTCTTCTCCTCCATGGAGAGAATCGACGTGGTAAGTAATGCCATGGAGCTTAGAGGCTTTGGCAAGAAAAAGACCCGTACCTGGTATTCAAAGAAACCCCTTAAGGCAGCTGACTTTGCAGTTCTGGCCTTTATTGTGTTATTCTTGATTGGTTCCATGTATATTACCTACCGTGACGGCAACAGGTTCTATAATCCCTTTGTGTAAGCAAATAGCAAGGGCTGTGGCTTTACAGGATCGGATGGAGGTTTGATGAATTACTACTTTGCACCAATGGAGGGGGTTACCCTTTACCCCTTGAGAAATGTTCATAGAGAAGTTTTTGGTAAGGGCGTGGACAAGTACTACACGCCTTTTTTGACGGCTGCCCACACCCATCATTTCAAGAACAGGGAGAAGAAGGACGTCCTGCCGGAGTGTAACAGGGCATTTGATGATTACCCAAGGCAGATCGTACCACAGATCATGGCCGGCTGCTCTGAGGACTTTATCTGGGCTGCAAAAGAAATCTCTAAGCTGGGATACGAAGAGGTGAATCTGAACCTTGGTTGTCCCGCGCCAACCGTTGTTAACAGAAGAAAAGGTGCAGGGCTATTGCAGGATCCTGAGTATCTTGACAAGATGCTTTCCGAGATTTTTGCAGCAGGTCCATTTCCGGCCATTTCACTTAAGACCCGCCTGGGCTTTTCAGATGAAGCGGAAGCTGACAGGCTTATGGAGATTTACGCAAAGTATCCTATAAGCGAGCTGACCATTCATGCCAGAGTGCGTGAGGATTTTTATGCCGGAGCGCCCCGGATAGAAGCCTTTCGCCGCTCAGTAAGCATCTATCGCGAGTCCGGAGGTAAGGCTCCGGTCTGTTATAACGGAAATGTGGATTCGGTTCCTGCACTTCAAAAACTTATGCAGGAGATATCCCCGGATGAACCAAGCCGGGGGCAGGAACGGTCAGAAGGCGGAGTTAGCAGCATAATGATAGGACGTGGCCTTTTAGCAAATCCTGCACTGGTGAGGCAGCTTAAAGGAGGAGAGCAGCTAAAGCCTTCAGAACTAAAGGAATATCTTGGAAAACTCTACGAGGGCTATGCAACCTACATCCCTGAGGACCGCAACGTTATCTTCAAGATGCTAGAGCACTGGGCATATCTTCATGTGCATTTTAAAAACTGCGACAGAAACCTTAAGAACATAAGAAAAAGCCGCAGCAAGGATGAATACCTTGCTGCGGTAAACCGCATATTTGCGGAGTGTAACTTTAGTTGATCAATAAATCGGTGCGGAGACTCTCAGTTCTGCTTCATGCTTACCCTGCTTCCTGCCGGAACAGAAGCTGTTATGAAGGCGTTAGCGCCGATGACGGAGCCTTCCCCGATAACTGTCTCGCCGCCCAGGATTGAAGCTCCTGCATAAATAGTCACATTATCTTCTATGGTAGGATGACGCTTTACACCCTTTAGTGACTGACCGCCACGGGTTGAAAGACCACCGATGGTTACGCCCTGGTAAATCTTGACATGATTTCCAATCACGGAGGTCTCACCGATTACGATGCCTGTGCCGTGGTCAATCATCAGGTACTTTCCGATGGTTGCCCCGGGATGAATGTCAATTCCGGTCTTGGAGTGGGCGTACTCGGTCATCATTCTGGGGATCAACGGCACTTTGAGCACGTAGAGCTCGTGAGCGATCCTGTTAATGGTGGAAGCCGTAAGCCCCGGGTAGGAGAGGATGATCTCCCCCTTGCTGTAAGCTGCCGGATCTCCGTCGTAGCAGGCTTGAAGGTCAGAGTCACAGTACTCCCTTATCTTGGGGAGCTGTTTGAAAAACTCGTGGGTAATGCATCTTGCGCCGCAGTCCAGTGTCTCATCAGTTGAATTGGCATAGTCGGGACTGTGGTGGAAAGCAATGGCAATCTGCTTCTGCAGATTATAGATAACATCTTCTATTACAACAGCGATCCTGTTGTTGTCGTTATAACTCTTGTAGACCTTGTCCCTGTAATATCCGGGGTAGATGATGCGTATAAGCTTGATGACGATGTCTTTTACCGCGTCCCTGTCAGGCTGGTTGTAAACATCCATCTGATCCACATCGCGACCTTTCTCATAATCGGAAAGGATAAGGTCAACAATATCTTTGATCTCATTCTTCAGTTCGGGTGAACTATTATTCTTCTTTTTATAATCCATAGAACTGTTACACCTTCCTTTTTTCCTATTGTTTATGATTATACTCTATATTCTGCTGCGTTGTGAAAATTTTTTTCGCTCTTTGTCTAAATTATTTAATGAAGCGTGCCGATAAAGGTAATAGCAGATATTGTGTAGTAATTTCTTTTCCGGCAAACGGATCTTGCCATACTGTACACGGAGGTACTTATTAGGGAAAAGAGCCTTTAGCTTCTTTGGAGGTACGTGTACTATGATGAGATCACTCTGGTCCGGAGTTTCCGGTTTAAAGACCCATCAGATGGAAATGGATGTCATTGGTAATAATATTGCCAATGTTAATACTACTGCATATAAATCCCAGGCTACGGGATTCCAGGATGTCCTTTATCAGACAGTAAGGGAAGGAACAGGAGCAGGTCAGAATACGGGAACTACCAATGCAGCACAGGTGGGACTTGGTGCCAGGGTGGGATCTATATATACCAATATTTCTGCCCAGGGCTCAGCAGTTACCACCAATAATGTGCTTGATCTTATGATCACAGGACCATCCTTCTTCATAATCAGCCCTGACAACGCAACAAATAATTACAGCAGAGACGGCTCTTTCACCATTGATGCATCAGGGAACCTTGTTACACAGTCCAACGGCTACTATGTAATGGGGGTAATGGGAGAAGGCGGAGTTCGTGACGGCGCTGCTGTAACGAAGCTTCAGGTTATCAATACAGTTAATGGTAAGATTAGTGATACTATGCCCGGGCAGGCAACCAGTCAGGGTTACTTTAAGGGAAATATTGACAGCTATGATTCACAGCTTGGAGAGGGGAGAGCTCTGATGATGGAGGTATTTGGTACTGACGGTCAGACCTATACCCTTAAGTTCAATGTTTCAGATGCAGGAGATGATCAGGAAAACACCTTCACCCTTGAGCTGGGAAGCGTAGTGGATTCCGAAGGCAATAAAGTGGATTTTGGTGGCGCAAATCCCGTGGATCTGGTTTATGACAAGCACAATGGTCGTCTTACAGGAGCACAGTCCATAACCTACAATTTCACAGGCGCTCCTATCGGACCGCTTACCATTGATCTTTCAAATACGACTAATTATGCAGGAAGCTCCTCATCACATACCTCTACAATCTATGCCTACAAGGGAGATACACAGGGGCTTAACAAAGGCTATGCAAACGGAGATCTTACAGGCATTTCCTTTGGAGTTGACGGCTCTGTCTACGGAACCTATTCCAACGGACAGACCATAAAGAAGGCACAGATTGCAGTTGCAGAGTTCTCAAATGCCATGGGTCTTGAGAAGGTTGGTGACAATCTTTACGCAGCTTCTCTTAACTCAGGACAGCCTATGGTCCAGGATATCACCAAGGACGGCGGCTATATGAACAGCGGAGTTCTTGAGGGCAGTAACGTTGAGTTGGCAAAAGAGTTTACCGACATGATCACAACCCAGCGAGGCTTCCAGGCCAACAGCAAAGTCATCACCACTTCCGATGAAATGCTCCAGCTCCTTAAGCAGCTGAAGAGATGAGCATAATTATTCGTGGAAACTGATTCTGCTAAAAAAGGTTTACGGGAAACCGAGCTTTTTTAGACAGTACAATTGAAATTATGATTCAAAGAGCTGGTGCGACATCCAGCTCTTTTTGTGAAGAAACTGTGTTTTTTGTGTGAAAAAGGTGTTGATTTAATAAAAATTTTATATTATTATTGGTTCTGCGATAAGGGGAACGTGAAAAAAAGTATTTTTGTAACTAAAGTTATTTTTTCTTTACTTAAGTTTTTATCTGAGCAATAAATAAGGGCAAAGCCATCGGAAGATGGTGACGCAAAACTAAAGGGTCTTAATCACCTTAAGTGACAGACAGCCAGTTGCTGGTGCTGGATAATAGTACCAAAGTAGAGACCGAGGCTGTGAAGCATGCGGTCTATTTTTATGAAACTAAGTAGTACGTGTTTTGTTCATGGATGAACGATCAGCGTTTTTTCGCTGTATGGTACAGGGAGAGAATTCATACTTTTTTCGTTGCAATTTGACTTGATGTGTATTTGCGTCGGCCTTATCTGCTGATAGGTAGATAATTTTGGTGTTATGCGTGCGCTTAAGTCGATGCATAATGCCTTTTTTATAGTCAATTATATTTTTAGGGAAATCCGATGGCAGAGATAAATCTTAAAAAACTTAGCAGGGCTGAGCTTTTGGAGATGATGATCAACTTCTCCGAGGAAGCGGAAGCGGCCAAGAGACATGAGCAGGAATATAAAGAAGAACTGGATAGAGAAAAGATCGAATTCCAGAAACAGTTTGCAGAAGAAAGAGCTGCAATGCTCCAAAGTTTTGATGAGGAGAAAGCCCTCATGAGAACCAAGTTCAACGAGCAGAAGGCTGAGATGCAGGCCAAGTTCGACAAGGACATTGCCGGATTAAAAGCCAGATTAACAAGGGAAAAGGATGAACTTCAACGACAGGTTGATGATTCACTTTCAAAGATAGAGGATTCCGGAAATCTTGCAGAAGCTTCACTGAAGCTTGGAGGAATCCTGGAGTCAGCACAAAAGGCTGCTGATCTCTATGTAAAGACACTTCAGGATAAAGCTAAATCCGAATACGAGGACTTCCAGAGGGATCTGGCAAATGCCAGGAAACAGCTGATACCACAGCAGCCGGTAGCAGAGGAGCCAAAGG
>DFGW01000122.1:0-16169 GCA_002372465.1 Butyrivibrio sp. UBA3740 | reverse complement strand
AGAGGAGCCAAAGGCCAAGGAGCCAGTAGCCAAGGAGCCTGAAACCAAGGATGCTTCCGAGGCTGAGGAAAAGCCAAAGAGAAAGAGAACCACCAAGGTGGCTTCTAAGACTACAAGGTCCACAAGAAAAACCACCGGCAGTAAGAAAGAAGATAGCGAAGCAGATGAGCGAAGCGCAGTTTGAAAAACCCACCATTGAGCAGCTTAAGAAAGAGCTTAAGAGGGTGAACAGCAAAAAAGAATACCGAAGAGTACTTAGAAACACTCTGATAGTAGTTGTTACTGTGGCTGCTCTGGCAGTACTGATATCCAGCTTTTTTGTAACGGTCCTGAGGGTTACGGGAGAATCCATGACGCCCACACTTCAGACCGGAGAGATAGTAGTAGCCCAGAATTCAAGCTCTTTTGAATCAGGAGACCTGATTGCTTTTTATTATAACAATAAGGTTCTGGTGAAAAGAGTTCTCGGCTCACCCGGACAGTGGATCGACATAGACAGTGAGGGGAATGTTTCGGTGGATGGCGTTGTGCTTGATGAGCCTTATGCATCCGATAAAAGTCTGGAACCCACAGATATTGAATTTCCGTATCAGGTTCCGGAGAACAGATTCTTTGTCCTGGGAGACCACAGAGAAGCTTCAATCGATTCAAGATCAAAGGCTGTTGGCTGTGTTACAAAGGAGCAGCTGATTGGAAAGCTGGTTTTCAGGCTATATCCGTTTAACGTGTTTGGGGGCCTGTAAAAAGGAATAAGAAAGAAAGATTTAGAGGGAAACTGGAAATGCGCAAGGTCGATGAAAGTCGCGCAGAAAACTACATAAAGAAGCACAAGCTGCACAAGAAATGGGTTGTTTTTGCTCTTTGTGTTTCACTTCTGACAGGGTCAATTACTCTTTACATGCTAAATAAGCCTGCCACAGCCATGACAGAGGAGGGGGCTAAGAGCATCGGACTTGTTCTTGATACCGCCGACACAGAGTTTGAGGAAGGCCTTATAGAGCAGATGAAGGAAGGGGAGAGCTCATCTGAGGAAGAAATAGAGTACTGGGATGAGAATGATTACCTGGAAGAAAGTAAGGATTCTTTGGAGGAAGAGCCACAAGAAGGGGACATAAAGGAAGAGACCTTGGAAGAATCAGATGATTTGGATAAGTCTGACAGCGAAGAGGCAGATAGCAGTGAAAATGCCACAAAAGAGGAAAAAGCTGTTAAGAAGATCATCAAAAAGGTCTCAACCGTAACAGGCGATAAGACCACGGTTGCCGACAAGAAACAGGACGTTGTGATCACAGTTCTTTATCAGGACAAGGACGGCAATGCCCTTGAGGAGGCAAAAGAGCTTTCTATTTCGGAATCTCTTAAATTAAAGGAAGAGGTAAAGACAATCGATGGCTACATCTTCACAAAGGGCTTTATCGGTGAGGATGAAATAACATCTCTGATAAAAAAGACAGCTTCTTCAAAAGATGCATCATCTGCTGATTCATCACAGGATGAGGAAGAAACTGTAGAGGCTAAAGAAACAGAAGTTGTTGAAGAAACTGTTTTTGTTGACGCTGAGACAGGCGAAGAAATTTCTTTAGACGAAGAAGAGGCAGATGAAGTTGAAGTCGTTTCCGAAGAAACAGTTGAGGAAACTGTAGGGGAGACCATAGAAGAGACCGGTGACGAGGAAAAAGAGACTTCATCAGAATATACATACTATGAAGCAACACTGACTGATGGAAATCTCCTTCAGGTAGATGAAGATGTACAGCTTCGTCTTGTTTATACAAAAGTTAATCAGAAGGATGAATTTGAATATTCGGCAGACGGGCTTAAGGTAAAGGTTAAGCTCTCAGATCCGGGTGCTTTTCCTGAGGGAGTTGAGCTTAAGGTCAAAGCACTTGATAAGAAGACTGAAGGATATAACTACGATGCCTATATCGATGCCCTTAACGACAATGCAGAGGCAATAGCCAAAGATGCAGGACTTGATAATGCCTCGGAGTATGACGACAACAATACCTTCCTTTTCGATATCGCCTTCATGTATGAAGGGCAGGAGATACAGCCTGCGGAAGGAAATGTTAGTGTAAGCGTTGAGTTTACCGACAACCAGCTGAAGGATGAACTGGCTGTCTCTTCACAGGAAGAGATCACACTGGTTCACCTCCCTATTAAGGAAGAGGTAAAAGAAAATTCTGAGGCAGTTACAACTGCAGAGGCTACAGACATCACCTCTCAGGATATCGAAGTTAAGACCCTTACAGAGGCGACTGCTGAGGTTGATGAAACAGAGAAGATCGAGTTTACGACAGAGGGCTTCTCAATCTACGCTGTTACTGTATATCAGACTCACAAGAGCGGAACAGACACTTTTGAATCAGTTCTTGGGGATGCAGTGAATTTTGGTATAGTAGCCGGACATATCACACTCAGAGAGTCACAGACCAACATTGCAACCAAGCATCTTGATGCTGGAGGACAGTTCGGTAATGATATCACCAACAGTGCTGAGCAGACCTTTATAGCTTCAAGAATTTCAGGATCCTTCAATGTCAAGGGATTTCCTGCATATTTCATCACTCCTTCAGATTACACACATCTTGTTAACGAAGGAAAGAGTGACAATGTTAAGTTTGATTCGGCATATACATCCAATCAGCTTGATAAGATTGTAGATGATATGCTGCTCTACACAAGGGAAGCTTCAAAGGACCTTGCTTCAAGGACAGAAGCTACGAAGATTCCTCTCAAGGTTGACAGAAACGACACAGACAAGTACGTCCTTGATATCAGAGGCGAGGGAGAAGGTACCTTCTACTTCACTCTTGACAACTCTGATATGGACAAGATCAAGGCTGCTGAGAAGCTCAGGATCTATAAGAATTCCAATCAGCGAATTGTCTTTAACGTAACTGCTTACGGCGACCTGGAATTGTATAAGTACGGCGTAAGCATAGATAGCGGAGATATTAAGTGGACAGATGGACTGTTCAATGCAACAGGAGATAAGGTTGCCCAGACCATCATCTGGAACTTTATAAATGCCCAGTCAGTGAAGACCAGTGGTTCGGTTGTGGGTGTGTTCATTTCCGGAAGATCCGATGCCACCTGGAATCACTATTCAACATCATCAGGATGGCTGGCATTCCCAAATGTCAACGTATATTCCGGTGAGTGGCATAACACCTACGACAAGGTTAAGCAGATAAGCGGAACAGCTCAGTTCCAGGCCTATAAGAACATTGATGGCAAGGAAGCTACTGTTTCCGGATTCAAGTTCACTCTTTATAAGAAAAATGGAAATAATTGGGAAGAGATTGAGACTGTAACCAACGACAAAGATGCACCTCACAACATTACGTTCTCTTCCTTAACCTATGGTGATAACCAGCACATTAACTCACCACTTTATCAGAAGACCGATTCCGATAGTTCTTTTATCTATAAGATAGTTGAGACGCAAGGGTACACGGACGAGAACAACAAATCCTACTCTGCCGATAAGACAGTATATTATGCAAAGGTCGATGTGACCAGGCAGACATTGAATGAGATTACCGCTAATACTTACTTCCGTGTAAGTGCACCAAGCTACTACACAGATGAGAACTGCACTATTCCTATTTCAGGAGATCGTCCTGTTTTCAACAACAAGACAGGCGGAAGCGTGGGATTCATACTTCATAAGTACTTAAACGGCAAGGAGCCTGGGACCAAGAAGTATTCCTTTACGGTTAAGGTTCTTCATCCGGTGAATAATGATAAAAATATCTCCACCTATGGATCATTGGAGACCCTTACGGATTCACTGGAGAACATTGGACCTGATATCACTTTCAACTGGGAGTACACAAACGATTACAGGTTTGTTAACAGTATCTTCTTTGTTGTTACGGAGAACGATGTTCATGACAAGAACGTTAATAAAGATAATGATGTTTTTGTCATAAGAGTTCAGGATGTCGGTACTTCGCAGGAACAGACACATTACTACAAGTTTGACTACGAAGATGCAGAAGATGCAAAGCTTATAAACGGGATGAGTAGTGCCAGGGCTTTAGCCGGATACATTTGGTCTAATATGACAAAAGCAGAATGCCATAATCACGAGATATCAGATCCGGCTCAGCGTGCCTTTTACAATAAAGGAAAGACAATGCTTCGAATCCACAAGATGGTTGTGAACGAGTTTGGAAGCAAGCTTGTAAGAGACGGATCAGGCACGCAGGAAAAATTCAATGATGCAATTCTCTCAAATGTTGTATTTAAAATAACCAACCAAAGTACCGGAAAATATGTGGTGTTCCAGGGATTTACCAGTGATGAAGCAAACAGGCTGAAGAAGATCGGTTATGAACATAATGCAGATCATTCCACAACCGGTGTAGTTTACGATGTAACCTATAACCAGAAAGCCCAGTGGACTATCACAGGACTTCCTGAAGGCGATTACACTGTTGAAGAGGTGGCCGATGGCCTTACTCTTGGTTATGACGAGAATGGCGATTACAGTTACATTATCGAGAAGAATCAGCTTTCCCGTGTCACAAAGTATGATGTCACTGAGGATGAGGAATGTCCGACATCAGCTGATCACGGAGAGGGAGGAAGAAATTACAGAGTAGTATTTTCTGCTGATCTTGATAACCACAATGATGATCCACCTACAGATGTAACAATAGGAGGGGCAATCCAAACAGTACAGGTATGTAACTACTACAGTGCTCCGACAAGCCCGCTTCAGGTTACCAAGAAATTCTTTGGTTCAACCTGGACATCTGATATGACTTTCCTGTTCAATATCGAGGCTATGGGATACAGGGCCTGGGATACAGCAGGAAAAGATATTACATATCCAAGTGGGCAGCCAATGCCTGAAAATACTCAGGTTTCGGTAACCGGAGATGGAACCAACGTCAGGACAGTAGATTTTGGCAAGGTTCCCTTCAGATTCGAAGGTGAATATAAGTACAAGGTAACAGAAATTAATAATGCAATACCGGGTGTTACTTATGACGGCAAGACCATCTACATTAAAGTTGATGTCTCCAAAAA
Source organism: Butyrivibrio sp. UBA3740 (assembly GCA_002372465.1). Classification (GTDB taxonomy): domain Bacteria; phylum Bacillota; class Clostridia; order Lachnospirales; family Lachnospiraceae; genus Butyrivibrio. Next base: position 11,126 of record DFGW01000122.1, on the reverse strand, counting down.
AGAAACCAGTATGCATAAGTATTACGGTAGCGTGACCAATCCAAGGGATTATGGCGAACATGCTGAGAGGAATGACGAGAACTTCTTCTACCTGGCAGCTGATGTTACCTACGCAACTGATGAAAGCTTTTCTGAAGACAGTATACTTGCAAAGTGTGTTCAGCGAATAGCAAAGAATCCTTCAACAGGCGACATAATCCAGCAGAAGTATGAAATGGAGTATACCTATAAGGATGCTTTGGATGCAGCTTTCAACAATACCATTTCGGGTTCACTTTCAGTCCATAAGAACTGGAAGGACATAAATGGAAATGATATAGCTGCAGGTCGTACGTCTCTTACTCTGTATATCTGGCAAAGAACTGTTGGAGAAACAGATTGGAAAGCCTATGACAAGGTTAATTCCATCCAGCTGACGCCTAATAACAACTGGTCATTTACTCTTAATAATCTTCCTTTGGAAGATGAAAACGGCGTAAAGTACGAGTACTGCGTAAAAGAGCCTGATGAACACAACGCAACCTATCAGGTTGTATACAGGATAGGCGATGCTGAGTATTACAACAACGGCGATGCAACGGTTACCATAGACGGTACTACCTACAAAGATCCCGGCTACAGTATGGTCGCCGGAACTGACGCAGTAAACTTTGGAAACGTGGAGATAACAAATACTTCTGTGGTTTCCAACAAGATACCTTCTACAGGAGGAATCGGAACGTCGCAGTTTGCAGCATTCGGTGCGCTCTTAATTGCAATTGCTCTTTCGGGCTTTATGCTCTCAAAGAGAAGAAAAACATATTAACAATGGTTTAAGGTCTTCGGACTTAAGAACAGGGGTACCATTAGCCCTGGAAATAAAAAAAGAAAAAGACAAGATTCAAAGGAGAGGAAACAAATGAAAGGATTAAAGAAGTTATTAACAGGAATCCTGGCTGGTGCTATGGCAGTCACAATGGCACTTTCAGCAGGAGGCGCAACACAGGTTCAGGCTGCAGACAATGGTTCTATCACAGTCAGCAACACAACAAAGGATAAGGAGTACAAGCTCTATAAGGTATTTGATGCTACCTACTCAGGAAGCAATGTAGCTTATACTTACGATGGAAGTAATGCTGCTTTCCTTGCAGCTCTTCAGGCTGAGACAAGCCCATTTACAGTTGTTTCAAATGGTTCTTCATATAACGTAGTAAGAAAAAAGGACACAAAGGACGATGCAGTAATTAAATTTATCGAGGCTAACGGACCTGCTCGCAATGAGGATGAAACATGGACAGCCGGTAACTTTGGAAATGCTGTTGCTACAGAGACAGGAAATGGCGGATCAATCAAATTTGAAAATCTTGACTATGGTTACTACTACATCACATCAACTCTTGGTGCAATCGTTACTATCGACAGTGCACTTAAGGATGCAACAGTAATCGACAAGAACCAGGGGTCAACCCTTGACAAGCAGGAGAAGGTTGCCAACGGATCATGGGAGTATGAAGGTGCTTTCGATGAGAACGCTGATGTTCCCACTGCAAAGGTTGGCGACAAAGTAGAGTACAGACTTGTTGGTACACTCACAAAGTTCGTTGGTGAAGAAGAAGTTGATCACTTCACATTCACAGATACAATGACTACAGGTCTTACACGTAATGAAGACGTTGTGGTAAAGCTCAACAATGCTGACGTTACAACAAATGTTTCAGTTACTACAAATGATCAGACACTTACAATCGTTGTTCCTAAGACAGTTCTCACAGAGTCAAGCATGAGCTATGAGATCACATACTCAGCAGTTATCAACGAGAATGCTGTTGTTACAACTGAGCAGGAGAACGATGCTGATCTTAAATACAATGATAATAACGATATTGATTCTGATAAGACAAAGGTAAAGAACTACAAGATCACTCTTACAAAGACTGATGAGCAGGGAAAAGTTCTTGCAGATGCCTGGTTCAAGCTCTACACAACACAGAACATCACCGACAAGGACTCCAATATTCCTGTAGTTTTAGTTGCAAATGCAGATGCAGGCGAGAAGTACGGCACAGCTGAGTCAACAGTTGATAATGTTTACCGCGTAGCTAAGACTGGCGAAAACGGAGTTGAGATGGTAACAGGAACAACAGGTAAGATCGTTGTAGAAGGTCTCAACAACGGATCATACTACTTCGAAGAGACAAAGGCTCCTAACGGATACAACATGCTCACAGCTCGTACAGAAGTAACAACTATCACAAATGCTGATGGCACAATCACAGTTGTCAACAAGACAGGTCTTGAGCTTCCTGCAACCGGTGGAATCGGTACAACAATCTTCTACATCGTTGGCGGAATCCTTATCGTAGCAGGTGTTGCTTACTTCATGCTTCGCAGAAAGGCTGATGCTGAGTAATTCAAAGTGATATAGAAGTATCTGACAGTTTTAAGTTTTAAGGGTATGAAAAGTTTTTAATATATTTTTGAATCTTGTTTCTTATATGAAACTGACTGTGTTTTCCGGGGAGGGGCCAAAAGCTCTTTTCCGGAAAATACAGATATGATTCAACAAAGACACACACGAGAGGGAAATGAGCAAAAAGCTGAAGAAGACATTACCCAATATAATATTTGGAATAATATTCCTGGTGGGACTTGGCATTTTCCTTTATCCTTCGGTCAGTAATTATATAAATTCAAAGAACCAGAGCCGGGCTATTTCAGGATATCAGGAGGCTCTGAGCGGTCTAAGTCAGGAAGACTACGACAAAATGTGGGAAGCGGCAATTGCCTATAACGAGTCGCTGACCGGCAAACTAATGAATTTCAATCTGGGAGAGGACGAACTCCTGGAGTATAACAGTATTCTTGATGCCACGGGCACAGGAGTAATAGGATACATTGAAATTGAAAATATAGGAGTTAATCTTCCTATATACCATGGAACTGAGGAATCCGTTCTTCAGGTGGGTATAGGACATTTGGAAGGAACCTCTTTTCCTACGGGAACAGACAGTACCCATGCAGTGCTTTCGGGGCACAGAGGCCTGCCATCATCAAAGCTCTTTTCAGATCTTGATCAGATGATAGTGGGAGATACATTTTTATTACATATACTTGATCAGACCTTTGCCTATCAGGTAGATCAGATCAAGATTGTTTTGCCGGAGGAAACACAGGATCTGGCAATACAGGATGGAAAAGAATATGTCACGCTGGTTACATGTACACCCTATGGTGTAAATACTCACAGGCTTTTAGTACGTGCGACGCGTGTTGATTATAATGAGGAAACAAAGCTGATAGTACCGGCTGATGCCACCAGATATGGCAACCTTGTTGTTGCGCCATTTATCGGGGCTCCGGCTTTACTTATAGCATTTATTATTTTCCTTGCAAGGACTTCCAAGAGACCTGCAGGAAAGAAACGCAGCAAAAAATAACGAGGAAAGTTATGAAAAGGATAGGAAAGATAAGTCTTATTCGAATAGTGGCATTTATTGCGGCCCTTTTTGTGGCAGTGTCATTTAGCCCTGTAGAAGTCTACGCGGTAAGCAGAGCTGATATTGATACTTCCAGAAGCGGAAGCCTGACTGTTACACATGTTTCAGTTGATAATGAGCTGATGTCAGGTGTTACATCACATCTCTATCTGGTGGCCACAATTGATGAGAACGGGCAGTACACGATAACCGATGACTTCAAAGCCTACTTTGACGATCAGGATTTCTTTAATAATGATTATGATTATGACGATTGGAAGTCATGCGTAGCCTACGAGGAGACGGGTGACACAGATAATCTTAAGACTTACGTAAAGTCAAAGGGCATCAAAGCGGCAGCACAAGGAACCTCCAACTCTAAGGGCGAGACTTATTATACAGACCTTACACTTGGTGTTTATTATGTGCTTAGTGACAGGATTGAAAAGGATGGCTATACCCATTCTTTTGTAAACTTTGTTTATCCCGTGCCTATATTGGAGCTTGGTAAGTCCGGGGGAAATGTGACAGTAAACTACAGCCCTTCTGCTTCACCTAAGAAGTCAAAGGCTAAGAATACTGTTATTACCCACGGGCATATTTTAAAGAGATGGAACGACTCGGGATACAGCAACAGACGTCCTTCATCCGTTACCTTCAATATCTATTGTGATGGGTACTTTAAGGAGTCTGTAAGGCTCTCTGCAACCAATAACTGGTATTATGAGTGGCAGCAGGAGGGTGTACATGATTACACTGTTGAAGAGACTTCAGCCGGTGCCGGATACACAAGTTCGATTGCGCTTATCAAACATGGCAATGACTTTGAGTATATCTGTACCAACAGCTATAATCCACCATCGCCACCAACAGATACCCCACCGGATGAACCACCGACACCGGAAGAACCCGGTATTCCGAGCATTCCTGAGGTTTTGGGAGCTGTAAGGGAGCTTCCTCAGGTTCTGGGTGCAAGAAGGCTTCCTCAGACAGGACAGCTGTGGTGGCCACTTCCTATCCTTGTTATCGCCGGTATTTTCTTTATAGTCAAGGGTATCAGGAAGAACAAAACAAATAAAGAATAAAGTAAATTGGGGCCCCATGGAATGAGTATATTCCATGGGGCTGTGTTATAATTTTAAGAGAGGTTGGATCACATGAAAAAGATTCAGGGATATATCTATATAGCCATAGGAGTGGTTCTGATCGCCTTGGCTGCGTATATCATACGTAACAACTTAAATGAGAACGCAGGGGCGGGAAAAGCCTCTGATGAGCTTTTGGGAGGGGTAATCGAACAGATGCCACAGGTAGTACTTCCCCAGGTGCCGTCAGGACCAATGCCTGTAGTTGATGTGGAAGGCAGGAGCTTTGTGGGAACAGTTGAGATTCCGTCATTAGGTCTTTTGCTGCCTATCCAGGACGAGTGGAGCAACGACAACGCCAAGGTTTCCGTGTGCAGATACAAGGGCTCTGTATATGATAATGATCTGATCGTGTGCGGACATAACTACACAGAGCATTTCGGGAGACTTAATGAGCTTGCCTCAGGAGACAGCATCGTCGTGACGGATATGAACGGCAGGAGCTTCTACTTTGTGGTTTCCAATATTGAGACACTTGGTGCCTATGATGTGGAGGAGATGGAGGCAGGACAGTGGGACTTCACCATGTTTACCTGTACTGTCGGTGGTGCGAACCGTGTTACGGTAAGGTGTGAGTCCACAGGGCAGATGAGCGATACGGGCGAAGAGCCTGATGTTATCAAGGCCGCTGAAGAGAGTAAGCACATAAGGAAGTAAGGAGGAAGTATGGGAGGATTTCTTTATTTAATCTTATATGTTGGGGTGATCATTTTTGTAAGCAGCTATGTCCGCAAGAGGAAAAGAAATCTTCCGGGAAATCAAGGGAATAGCCCTATGAGCCCTGTGACAAGGGAGAGAGAGGCTTCTTCGATGCCTCATAAACACAGGCCTGCCGGACACTATGATACCTTCAACAAGAAGAGATTTGGACAGGAGCCGGGAGCGATGCCTCACAAGCACGAAAAGGACCATTACAGATCCATGGCTGATGCTTCAAAGCTTCCTCCGGGATATATTCTTCTTAACGGAGAGCCTGTGAGAGTGGCTGACCTGGAGGGCAAATAGTATATAGAATTATTATAGTGTTAATAGTTTTTTTAGCACTCTCGGGTGGACAGTGCTAATCCTTCGTACTATAATTACAGTACAAGGATGGGAACTATGCCTATTTTTCAAAGGAAGGGAGATGATGCTTAGTGATCATAGTAAAAATGAATTCAACCACAGTAGAATGCAGTATCGCGGCATCAGAACTCCACGAGATTGGCCTTACGCCGGAGGCGGTAGTGAATGGTGCTGAGAACACCACATCATTTTTTGCACAGCTCAACCGTGAGGTTGGAGCCCAGCTTGATTATGACCCTGAGACAGAGGTCATGATGATGAGCAAGAACATGATGATGGATGGCAGCGTTCGGATTTTTGCAGTAAAGATGAGCAATGATGATATTCAGAAGGCAGCGGACAGGATCCGCGGAGCCGCTGAAACCATACTAAGGACCCTGACACAGGAGCGTGTCGATGAGGTCAAAGCTAAGACAGGTAAGGAGAAGGGCATTGCCCTTAATGAAGTCATTACCAACGTTACAGATACCATCAACAGGATCTACGGACGTGACATGGAGTCCTCAGATGCTCCTGAGGATACCCAGTTCAGCTATCAGCCACTTTCCGAGTATGCAAGATATATGATGGAGTTTACGGATCTTAAGCAGATCGAGAGATTTGCAAAAGTGGTCCAGAGACTTCCAATCGTTGATTCTTCACTATACAGGCACGAGGACAGATATTATCTCATGGCAGGCCTTATGTCCGCTGATGAGAGCATCATATACGACATGAGGAGAGCAGGAGTTGAGTACTCCGAGATGCTGACGGTAAATGCCCCGGAGGCAATGTTTATCGAAGAGCACGGCCAGTGCATCATCGGCGAGGATGCAATAGTACACCTGGCTGACCTTTCGAAGTAAGATTATGTTTAAGACCACGATACTTAATTTTTCAGGAATCTATGATCAGGAGAGCTTTTATCTACAGGATAAAGGCTCTCATTTTGTTGCGCTTGAAGGTATTCCCGGGACTAACTGTATGTGCGATGATGTGGCTAAGGACCGGCTGATTGGTGTTATAGCACAAGGATGCTGCCAAGAGTCCCCTGATAGCTCGGAGGATGACCGGGGGATGAGAAAACTTCCCTATGGACTGCACTTCATTGACAATGGGAATTATCATTATGTTTCGGCATTGTATCTTAGTCTGGTCCGGGAACCGTTTTCTCTGGTGGTTCTGGACCACCATCCGGACATGCAGCGTCCCATGTTTGATATCCTGTCCTGCGGCGGCTGGATCTGCGATGTGCTGGACAATAATCTCTTTGTACGTGATGTACATGTGATCGGGGCTGATGAGAAGCTGATAGAGGAGCTGGACGCCGCCGACCGGAACCGGGTCAGGTTTTATAAGCTTGAGGAAGTGTTTCCCAAGATGCGTCCTGATGGGGAAATCTTTGTTGAACTTCCTGATACAAATTACCCCGTGTATCTGTCCATCGATAAGGATGTGATCTCCAGGGATGAGCTTGTCACTAACTGGGATCAGGGAAGTGCCACAAGGCAGCAGGTGCTGGAGTTTGTGAAAGCTCTTATGGATAGAGAAATGCGCACTGATGACGCCTCTTCCCAGAGCTGGAAAGGAGCCGGCAGGCGCGGTCTTATCGGCGTGGATATCTGTGGAGAGTGTGCTCCTGACCAGGAGGACTGCGACCTGGGATCTGCTATTTTACAAAATGATGAATTTAATGCGAGTCTTTTGAGAAATGTGCTATTATAGAATTACCACAGGCGAAAAGTGGCGCCAACACTATATGGAGGAGACCATGGAAAAGAGATTTCGCGATTATATAAGGCATCTTGAGAAACTTGATTTTGACGTTATCTCAGAGGAAGAGGTTTGGGAAGAGAGGGAGATGCTTCAGCTTAAACTTACAGAGATCCATCAGGAGATGATACGGCTCCTTATCCCCATGATGGGATTTCTTATTTGTACCTGCATTTTTCTGGCTTCAGCATTCACCAATTTCTTTATCGGATCATATATAGCTGCAGCAGTGATGGCGATTGTGACTGCTTATCTTTCCTTGCAGTACAAGACCCTGAGCGGTGTAGTGAAGAAGCTCTGCGTATATATTGATAAGCTGACAGTAAAATGATTTGTGTGGTACTGTGGGTGAATCATCGTTTTGTGAGAAAAACGCGGAAGTAACTTGACATCTGCCCTTGAAATGGGTATGATAATTGATGTCGCTTGCGGAAGTGGCGGAATGGCAGACGCGCATGGTTCAGGTCCATGTGTTGGCAACAACATGAGGGTTCAAGTCCCTTCTTCCGCATAATAAAAGAGACCAGGTCTGAATGACCAGGTCTCTTTTATTATGCGAAAGAGGTCCTATCACCCTGCTGCTTCGCAGCGAGGGTTTCCCCTCCGGGGACTAGGAATCATGCACTGCATGATTCCGTCGCAAGTCCTTTCTTCCGCATGGTTCGCACTAGGCTCGAAAATACCTCGCCAAGTGCTCTGCTTAAAGTCTCTTCTTTTGCATGATAAAAAGGAATCGGTTCAATGAACCGGTTTCACAGATTGTAGACAAAGTCATTATCATTACCCGCTGTTGTGATTGTAGCCACCCCCAGATATCTTTCAATGGACTTTCGCAGCCTAAATGCCCGGTCATCTCCGGGAAAGGTTTTACATGGCTAGTGTCCCCAAAAACAAGGATAGTCATGTAGTACAATAGCCGTTACTGCATGACTGGAAGCCAATATACAGCCAGAGTCATGTAGCCTCTTGGCCTAATTGACTTTGTCTACAGTCTGCTTTTTGTTTTTATTCGTTCTGGTATTTGTCCAGCACCTTATAGATTGCTTCGTTAGGGTCTTCTGTCATGTGGATGTCTGATCCCAGCTCCAGAAGCTTGGTCTGGGTAGGGGTTCTTACCTCCCAGGTGGGGAGACCCTGTCCATTGGGGTCTCCGGTCTTTGCAAAATTGACCCAGTAGCTCTGCATGATCTCTGATAGCTCAAAGTCTTCGTTTTCATAGATGTCCGGGTGTCTCCATAGATTACCGTAGGCATAGGGGAGTTCTCCGGCGTGATAGTTTGAGAGGGATTTGTTGGTCTTTGTGAAGATATATTCATAGCTGGGGATTTTTTCTTTTACAAGATAACTGTTCCAAAGGTGGTGGGAATAGCTGAACCAGGCAGCACTGTAGCAGGTGTTAAGAGCGCCTTTGGCAGAACCGCCGGCATCGACAAGCATGTGCTGATCCCTTTTGTGGGAGTCGGCAGGAATCACCTGGGCAAGCTCAGTGGCGTAATCTCCGGCAATTTCTGTAAGGAGTTCCTCATAGTTTTTGGCTGTGGCCTTTGTGCCCAGCAAGAATACATCTGCTTCCTTGGCATTGAAGCCATGCAGCAGTGCTTTCTCATGGTTTTCTTTTGCCTGGTAGGAAAGGTAGGGATATTTTTTTAAAACATAACCATCTATGGTCATGGCAGTCTGCGTGCTGGTGGTGTGCAAAAGGTCTTCAGCCGGAATTGAGCGAAGGCTCTTTGAATCTGAAACTCCAAAATCCTCCCGCACAATATCTCCCTGTTCAAGGGCTTCCTCATAGCTTCGGAAGGTGTGGTATGGCTTTTTGGCTGTAACTGCGCTGGAAGCGGCAATAGCATAGTTGAAAAGACCATCTGAAAGGGGAGAGACGCACAGGGCATTGACACAGGATGAACCGGCGGATTCACCCGCTATGGTAATCTGCTCCGGATCGCCACCAAAGGCGGAGATATTTTCACGAACCCAGTTCAGAGCAGCAATCTGGTCCAGAATGCCGTAATTGCCGGTGGTTCCGTTTACGGATTCTTTTTTCAGATCCTCGGCGGCGTAGAAGCCAAATACGTTTAACCGGTAACCGAAGTTAACCACAACTACACCTTTTTTAGCAAGATCTTCGCCACGGTATTCGCTGTAGGAGGGCTGACCTGTTTTCAGGGAACCTCCGTGTATATAAAAGATAACGGGTACAAGCGCATCGTTATCTCTTTTGCCCGGAGCAAAGACGTTGAGGTAGAGACAGTCCTCGCTCATGGGTTCAATGTACTCGTCACCAAGCTTGACCTTGTAGTCATGGAAGCCCACGATCTGTGTCAGGGAATCCATCAGGGGAGTGGAGCGCTCCTGCATGGCCATGGGGGCAAACTTGTCGCACTTTCTGACACCTTCCCAGGATGAGGGAAGCTGCGGCTCTCTGAACCTGAGGTTCCCTACGGGAGGCGCAGCATAAGGAATTCCAGCATAAACAGCCACGGAATGGTCTTCGTTGTAGACTCCGGTCAGGTCACCCTGAGAGAGACTTATGACCTCGGTTACAGCAGGCTTTTTATTGGAGACGGCAGGAACTCTTTTGTAAGGAGGCCTTGTTAAGTTGTAATTCAGAACAAGGAGTAGTAAAAAAACTACCCAGGCCAGAGCCTTTATAAGACCTTCGGGCACTTTGGCAGCAGGAATTTGCTTAAGAAATTTAAATCTGAAGAAGAGCATGCCCACAAAAAAAGCCAGGGCAATAATAAATCCCAGTACAATGTTCTTGGACAGCTCCAGTAAAACTACATAAAGAATAAAAATAAGAATGAGGATTATCGTGAATGTCATAGAACCTCCTTGAGGGCTGAAAAAATTGTGTTATATATCCATTATAATTGTTTTTTTGCCTGCTACGCATTTCAAATTTGTATTCTAATGAAAAGGTTGGTAATCTGATATGTAATGGAGGCGTGAGACAATGAAATACAAAGCAGTGATATTTGACATGGACGGAACAGTCCTTAATACAATAGAAGATATAACAGATTCAGTGAATGTTATCCTGGACAGGTACGGAATTCCACTGAGGTCAGTGGATGAAGTAAGGCACTTTGTTGGGAATGGTGCCAGGGTACTGATGAACAAGGCTATCCCGGAGGGTGAGGAGCATCCTCAGTTTGAGAAGATCCTTGGGGACTACGAGGCCTATTACCAGGAGCACTGCAATATCAAGACCGGCCCATACCATCATATTCCTGAACTGTTAAAAGAGCTTTCGGACAGGGGTTACAAACTGGCCATTGTTTCCAATAAACCTATGGGAGCAGTCAGGGAACTTAATAAGATTTATTTTGGCGAATATGTTAAGGTTGCTATAGGCGTGACGAAGGAGCTTCGAAGGAAGCCCTATCCGGATGAATGTATTTTGGCAATGGAAGAGATGGGAGTGGAAAAGAGTGATTGCATTTATGTAGGTGACTCCGATGTGGACTACAAGACGGCAGTCAATACCGGTATAGGGTGTATTTCATGCCTCTGGGGATTCAGGACAAAGGCAGAACTGGACAGCGCAGGAGTGGCTTCAGACTACTATGTAAGCGACCCGATGGAGATTCTGGAAATAATCGAAAAAAAGTTTGAAAATTTTTGTTGACGTTTGGCTATGACTTTGTTATTATAAATAAGTCGTCGCGAGAGATACGACGACGGTTCGCGGAAGTGTCGGAATTGG
>DFGW01000105.1 GCA_002372465.1 Butyrivibrio sp. UBA3740 | reverse complement strand
CCTTTTGGGGCAAGCACATATCCCTGGGTAGCTTTGACGACATCAAAAAAGCTGCCCGTGTCTATAAGGAAGCTGCTGCCATTCTTGACGATCCTTCTTTTTCCATAGATTCCTACAAAAAGAATATGGTCCTCCCCTTTGAGAAATACGTAACTCTCATCAATTTCAGGGACAAGGGCATGTACATATCAAATCCCATTTATCTGGAAAAGAAATATTTCCTTTATTACCTGTCTCCATCCCGGGTTCTGAAATTCGACATAGAGGACCTTTTTTATTACTCCTCCCACAAGATCATGCAGCGTGGATCTCACCTGTTTGTGGCAGATTACGGAAGCCAGCTCTCTGTCCTTCAAAGATACGGTATAAAGAGCTATGCCGTGGAGGGACGGGACTACCGCTTTGCCAACGACGACCCCAATGATCTGAGGTACGAGAACGTCATCATCCTGAACAGATACAGAGGTGTAAGACAGTTTGCCGAAAAGGGCTTTTTGAAGTACAAGGCAATTATTCATATAAGAAGCAACTACGTGGTCGGCAAGTACAACTCTGAAGCAGAAGCAGCCATCGCCTATAATAAGGCTGCAGATATCCTTATCAAAAACGGCATCAAAAAGAACTTTCAGCTCAACTACGTGGAAGACCTCTCCGCCTCCCAGTATGCGGACATTTATATGAAGGTCAAGATAGCGCCAACCATATACAAAATAGCGCCCAAATGATTTATACTGTTAATTACCAAGAAACATCGAGGAAGCTGCCATGTCTCCTAAGAATTACGCATTTAAGGATACTGCCAAATTAGCAAAGAATGCCATTATAAGGGATCTTATCAGGCTTATCGTGGTTCTCCTTGCTGCTTTTTTGATGGCTGTAAATATCAACTCCTTCATCAACGCAGGAGGTCTTTTCCCCGGCGGAGCAACGGGACTTACCATCATTATCCAAAGAAGCGCTCTTAAATACCTGGGTCTTTCAATTCCTTACACTCCCATCAATGTGCTTTTAAACTCTATACCTGTATATATAGGTTTCCGTTTCATAGGAAAAAAGTTCACCCTCTTTTCCATGATAATGGTGCTGGCCAACGGCTTCTTCGTCGACCTCCTTCCGAATTTTTCCTTTACTCATGACCCTCTTTTGGTAGCGGTTTTTGGCGGTATCTTAAACGCCGTAGCCATTGCAATGTGCCTGAACGTTGATGCCACCAGCGGCGGAACAGACTTTATCTCGATCTATCTCTCCCAGAAAAAAGGCGTCGATGCATTCCCTTACATCCTTGGAGGCAATATAGTGATCCTTGCCATAGCAGGACTTCTTTTTGGATGGGACAAGGCTCTTTACTCCATGATCTTCCAGTACGTATCAACCCAGGGTCTTCACATGCTCTACAGGACCTATCAGCAGCGTACTTTATTTGTCATCACTGATATGCCGGACAGGGTATGCTCAATGATCTATGCCACCAGCGGACATGGAGCGACCCTTATTGACGGAGAAGGCTCTTTTGCCCACAAGAATAAAAAGATCGTTTACTCGATTGTAAGCGCTGCAGATACAAGAAAAATAATCCCCAAGATCAGAGAAATCGACCCAAACGCCTTCATCAATTCTGTAAGAACTGAGGAGCTTTTGGGTAATTTCTACATGCGTCCCAGGGATTAAAAATATTCCAAACTATTTAATTGCTTGCTGATATCTGATCGATTCGGTCTGCGTACTTGATCCGGTAGATTCTCCTTAAGGATTCGTTGATCCTCTCTTCGCTTATGGAGCCACTTTGAACGGCTTCCAAAAGCCCCTGATAGCTCTCATCAAAATTCTCGGGAACACAGATCATATCTGCTCCGGCGTTTATGGCAGCCACAGCTGCTTCGGCAGAGGTATAGTACTCTGTTATGGCTCCCTCATTAAGGGGTGCTGTTATTACTACGCCCTCAAAGCCAAGGGTTCCGCGAAGTTCCTCGCCTATCATCACGCTTGAAAGGCTGGCAGGTGTGTTGTCGCCTGCAACCTGTGGGAAGGAAGCGTTGGTCACCATTATGGCTCCCATAGAGCCAGATGTGATTCCCTCCTTGAAGGACTCATACTGGCTAAGCACCAGGTCATCCTTTGACACATCGATAGCTGCCATCCCGGAAGCAGTGTCTGCCCTCCCCGGGAATACTGCTCCACAGGAAGTAATTCCCGACTCCTTAAGACCAAGGGCATAGGCTGCTGCATTTTCCTTGACCTGGGAAGGCTCCTGACCCAGCTGGCCATCTTCCGTAACCTCAACTGAAGGCGCGATGGCAAAGTTGAAGCTGTATTTAAAGAGCTGTGAGCCCACGAAAAGACCTGCTGAATGGGCCGAAACTGAGTCCGTGATCTCCTCTTCCGGTGTCAGGGTCAGGGTTTCTTTTACTGCATCATTGGAAGCTGACTGCTCCGAAAGTATAGTGAAAATGGGATATTTACTCATGGACGTTGTTTCATCCAGCATCTCTTTTATCTGATCAGTGCTCTTGATGTTCTTGGGGGCATATAAAATGCCGCCTACCGCGTAATTGGAAAGGGCATCCTGCGTTCCTGAGCCTGCCTTAACAGCAGTCTCAACACCGGTCAGCTGCTCCGGTGTAACGATAAACAGGCCTGCAACCTTGTCCTCAATGGACATCTCTCCAAGTACCGTATCCGTGATCTCCTTAAAGAGGTCTTCTTCTGTATATTCCTGTGGCTCGGACGCTTCCTCCGGCGTCTCTATAACCGGGGCGCTCTCCTCCATAGCCGCGCTGGCCTCAGCCTGTGCAGCTTCCTGCTCTATGGCCTGCCCCTTTAAGTACCCGCGAAGGAAGTAAACGCCGGTTCCGATACCTCCTGCAACAAGCAAAAGAAATACCATCAAAATAATATATGCGAAAAGCTCCCCCTGCTTTCTTCTCTGGTGGCGAGAGAGCCTCTTTTCATCAAAATCCTGTTCATCCAAACGTGCCATCTATCTAAATCCCCATCAATAAATTTCTTTTTTCAATCAGATAATATAATAGCATAAAAATGGAGTCAGGGGGATGGTTCTTTTAGGTCTCCCTGACTCCTTGATTATTAGAATTCTGCTTCGTAGATATGAGCCTTTTTAGCCCTCGGGAATTCATGCTTTCTTAGGTTCTTCTTTTTTTGCAAACAGCTTGGTAAGCTTCCTTCGGTCTTTATGTCTTTATGCCGGAATTTGCATTCTTGGGTACGTATACAGAATAGTTGATGGTAGCTTCCCCATCTTCTGTCCAGAATCCCTCGATGCCGTCCTTCTGAAGGAAGGTGTCAGGACCTTTGACCCTTTCTTCATCCTTCTTGACAGCAGTAAACTCTTTCTTTTTCTCATCGTAGGTCATATCATCTTTAAACCGGTCTGCTATTTCTTTTTCCTGACCGCTTAGGTTCTCAAGCCATACGATCTGTATTCCCTGACCGTCACGCATATTTTCCACATAATCATCGATGCTGATCTTATCAGGCAAGATATCGTCCGGAGATCCATCCGCCGAGGTTCTGTTAGAATCCTTAACCAGAAGATAATCTCCCTCTATTCCATAAGCAGTTACAAAGTGCTTTCCTCGAAGTACAGCAACAGGCCCTTTTTCAAGGCGCTCTCTGAGCTTGCTCCTGAGTATACCCTTGCACTCTTCCTTTTTATTATCCTTGTAACCGATCTGCATGGACTTTATGACTGTGCCGGGCATTTGCTGTAATATGAAATCGCCCAGCATAAGAGGTGAAGCTATAGACTTTCCGGAAAGCATCTCCTCAACTTCCTTCTTGATATCGTCATACTTCTGCCTATCGGTCATTCCCGACTCCTCAAAGGTCGGAATCTTTATCTTGGAGATCATGTCAATACTTGAGACCTGCTTCCCGGCCTTATAGTTCAAAAGCCCCGAAAGAGCTGCAGCCCAGCAGTGACTGGACTCAATCTGTTTCTCATATGCAATGTGGTTTTCAGGGTCCGTATGAAGGATCTTGGGCAGATTAATAAAGTCATTTCTTTCCTGCCTGAGTTTCCTAAGCCTTTCTTTTTCAGCCTTTTCCTGCTCCTTCCTCTTTTGCTCTTCCTGCTTCTTCTCCATTTCTTTCTGCTGTTTCAAAGCTTTATCTGCTCTGGCCTTACTTCGTCTTTCCTTCTTCAAGTTAATGGCATTTTGAGTATCTTCCTTCTCTTTTTCCAGGCTCTTTTGGTACTTATCATCCTCTAAGGCTATTCTTTCTCTTCTATCTTTTAAAACAGCCGCACTGGTTTCGAAGGCATGAAGATCCTCATTCTCTTCCTTGCTGGAATAATTCTGTACGGTGGTGGAGTGAATAGCCATATTAATTGCAGCCTTTTCTGTTGCATTTTTAAAGAACCTGACCATAACATTCCTTGGCATGTTCTCATCTTTAGCTGCATTTTTACCTGACCTTGCCACCTTTACAAGTTGTGCCAGCTCTGCCTTTTCACTATCCAAAAGCAGATCCTGTGTAGCAATTCCACTTCCTATCATTTTCCCCAGCTTATGGTTTCTGTATTTTCTTAGGGCATCGCTTACATATTCGAATTTGAACTTGCTGAGCATCAGCCTCTTCTTATAAAGCTCATAGGGGTTATATTTTAGCTGATCCCTGAATCTGGCAGTCTCATAGAAGGGCTGTCCGTTCTCATCAGTATGCACATTAAGCCTGTTTAGTGCGTATTGCTTTCTCTTTAGCCTATAGAACAGGTCAGCTACCTGCTTTATATCAGACTCAGGCATAAGGAGCAGATCCTTAGTTGCAATTCTTTCATAAAGAGTGTCCATTTCTTTTGCCAGTTCTCTACTCTGTTCGACATACAGATCTTTTTGAGTATTCTCAGGCATTGGTATGGTAAATTCATTCTGAATATCATCCACGGACATGGTTTCCAGATCATGACCTTTAATTATGAGCATATCAAATGTAACGGAGGCATTTTTAGACTCAAGAGCATTGGCAAGAAGGGCGTATTCCTTTTTACCCTTGATTTTTTCAAGGATCCTCTTCTTGAACTGGCCAAAGGTTTCGGGCATTCCGATGATTTTACGCAGAGCTTCATTGCTCTTCTCGCTGATCATAGCCTCGCCGTCTGTTTCGTAATCTTCAGTCTGAAGCTCTTCTTTTAACAGATCTTTCTGGGTCTCGTCAAGGAGCTTCTTGCCGTTTTGATTAAGCTCCTCCTTACCTGTAAGATACCTCATGGCATTAAGATAGCCGGCAGCTCTGTCCAGCAGATCAAGGAGCTGGTTTTCTCTCTGTCTTATATACCATCGTAGCCTTTTCTTTACCTCGGGACGAAGAGAGTTCTTCTGGGCATTATCCTTTTCAACTGCCTTGGCTTTTTCCAGCTCCCGGCCGATAACTTCAAGGTCCTGAGCCAGTCCTATGGTTATGGAGGAAATTTCATCCAGCAGATCTTTTTTCTGCACATCAATATCACCGGCAGAGCCTGCTATGCTGGTAGCTTCCCGGGCAATGTTATATTCGTCCTTAAATTCAGGTTCTTCCTTCTTTTCTTCCTTTTTGTCCTTATTCTCTTCTTTCTCAGGCTCCTTCTTTGGTTTTTTCTTTTGAAGGTCTTTCTTTTGAATTTCTGCCTTTATGGTATCCAGCCAATATGAAGAGACTTCATACTCAGCCTTTTCTGTCCTGTCCATGTTATAATACAGATCCAGAAATCCCTGTTTAGTAAGTTCACCATCTTTGCTGACATAATGCCTAAGGCTGGTATCATGGATCACATCCAGGAAATTAGACTTACACTCAAGGCCATTACTTTTTAGTGTGTAATAAAGGTCGGCATCAAGTCTTCTGTAAACCTCAGTGCCCATCTGTATATTGGCTTTTAGTCCTTTATCCTTCCTGAGAACATTTAGCTGATCATAAATATCATCATCAACACTTTCATTTATCATCAGGGTATGAATTGCCTTGTATTTATCTCGCAGCTGCTTAACCTCATCGAAGTGCGCAGCCATACTTTTACTATTAAGAAGATGAGTTGGAAATCTTCCGTAGGCCAAAACAGCATCATTGACCTGCTCCTTGATAACAGTAGCCGGATCCTGTGCTGCATTTATAATATAGTTCTTGAATTCTTCCTCGGAATCCTCAGTAATCTTATAATCTTTTGATCCCGCCGGTATTTCCGCCTTAAGACTTGGACCAAGAGCAAGGATCTGAGGAAGGTATCTTTCAAAGTTCTCAGTGGATACTATTATATTTTTTTCTTCCAGCTCCTTGAGAGTCCTTTGGACAATATCATATTTAGCTTGCTGGATAAATGCATAGCGAAGGGTTCCAGCCATAATATCATGGGAAAAAGCAGTTACATGACTCTGGTTGAAACGTATGCCAAATCTGTCACCTCCGTATTTCGACATTCCTTCGCTCCACTTAGCGGATGAGCTGACAGCCTTCACCTTCAGGGCATTCTTATTCATATACCTTGCATTTAAATTCTCATTATGCAGTTCCGTAGGGTCACTGTATTCTGACTTATAGACCTTATAGCCGCTGTAGGGTTCCTTCCATTCTTTGTTGTAATCCTGATAAAAACGCCTCTGGCTTATAAGGTGCTTCGATACATTTTTTTCATCAAAAATAACCTTGTCCTTTTCCTGAAGGACAAACTTATTTTCAACAATATTTTCCTCCTGCAAAGGAACAGTTATATTCAGCTTTTCTTTTTGTTTAGTTATAAGCTCATCAAATTTACTCATATCAGAGTCCTCTTAAATCAAGCTTTCCCAGTACCTCATGGTGTCCCTTTATTCCAAGGATATTCTCAAAAAGCTTCACCACATGCCCGTGAGGGAAATACCCGGTGATCACAGCTTCAGGAGGAAGCTCGGCCTTTAGCACCTTGCATAATCCACTTAAAAGATATAAGGGTGCCTTCTGAGATGTGGTTCCAACGAAAAAGAGCGTGATATCATAGGCTCCTTTTTCAGGATATTGTTTCATTTCTCCAAGAGCCTCATCTTGGCGAATGCTTGGAACATCAACAAGAAGCGCTCCCTTTGGATCCGTCCCTTCCATGTAGGCCATGCTGAAGGGAAGCGCAGCTTCAATGTCAAGAAGCTTATTTCCATATACCTTGTAGTACCTTTCTATAAGCTTTTTGAGTTTCTCAAGCTTATCCTGTGGCAGGTACTTCACCCTCATTATTCCCTGAGGTTCAAAACTGGAAGCCCGGCATCTCATGATATCCTGGGCAGTAAATCTGAAGTAGGCATAATCCATGCTCCTTACTTCAAATTCATATCTTTTGGCAATATAAGACAAAACAGGATATTCATCCGCCACAAACTGCATTGTGACGTATGAATATCCTGTATCTTTCAGTTTGAAAAAGAGGTCCGTGAGGGCAGTATCTATAACTCCCGTACCTCTGAGGTACGGAAGTATATAGATATAAACGATCTCAGCTGTTATGCCTGATGATCTGAAGATTATAACTCCTGATGCCTGGTCAGATTCCTCTATTCCAAAGAACCTTAATGGCTCATCAGCCGCTCTTTCCTGAAACACCTCCGGAATAAGAGGCATAAATGCATCCAGGTTAGCGGGGGAAATTTCCTGAAAAGATGCCATTACATCGTTTCTCCTCTTTCATATCCCCTCTCCTGTTGAAGCGAAGGAAGGAATAGTATTGTAATGCAAAGACCTGCGCTTATAAGAGCTATAACAAAGAGCCATAATCTGCCCCTTTGGTTAATGCCAAACAGGTCAGTAAGTCTTATCCTGGTACCGTCAAGGATTTCATCGCTGGTGAGGGTATTTGTCAGTCCTGTGGTAGTAGCAATTGCCGGAGCGTTTGAAAGGAGTGCTTCTGGACTTACTACTACGGTATAGTCTGAGGTATGGGTCAGAGGGAATCTGGCAAATCCATTCTCATCTACAACACATGCTCCCTGAGGCTTAAGATCTTTTTCAGCGGTATCGTAGTAATACAGTGTGGCATTCATTCCCTTGTTGACAGTTCCCACAGGAATGGCGATGGTTGCTGTAAATCCAAGGTCACCTTCATGGGCTATGGAGAACTCAACATGAGGATAGCTGCCTGTAACATCACTAAGGATCGGAACAGGGATGTTCCTGCTTCCAAGCTTTACCCCAAGATCAATATCCTTGAAGGCTTCACTTGTAACGTCTGCTCCATCTATGCTCCACTCAACGTCATCAGCCATCAGAAGTCTTACATTGACATCCTGGCGACTACTTAGATTGCTGAAAAGACCTGTAGGAACGTTAGAGAATCCTGCCATCTCTACAGAGATTTGAGTCCCCTGATCTGACTTATTGAGCTCATTTATGATCTTGTCCCATCCGCTGGTCTCATTGATACCTATCTTGGTGGTTCCTGTAGCATCAGCAATATATGGATTCCTGTTGATTGGAGTATTGGCTATCCTGTCTGCATTGGACTGCTCTGTCTCTGAACTCTTTGAAGGTTTGCTTCCCGAGCCTGATCCTCCGGAGCCCTTAGGTGTATTGGAGCTTCCACCTCCTGCGATTCCGTTAGCAGCAGGCGTAAGTCCGCCTGAACCTGCGCCTGATCCACCGGCAGCTCCTGAGCCACCTGCAGCGCCGCCACCGGCTGCAGGGTTCTTGTTACTCTCGTCACCCGCAACAGCACTTCCCTTAACTACCTCTGTCTTAACCTCACTGATGTTGCCGGCTCTGTCTACAGCAACAAAGTGGAAGGCATAGGTCTTGTTGAGCTCAAGCCCTGTTACCTTATGGGACGCTACGGCTTCGCCATCTTTTTCGGCCTTGGTAGCAATGTATGTACCCATATCAAATACATAGCTCTTATCGGGAGTTCCGGGCTGCTGTCCTTCCGACACTTCCTCGTAGATCATCTTGAACCTGTTGATTCCGCTTAAGGTGTCCTTACCTCCAAGACCAACCATAGTACTGGTTCCGTCATTGGCAGGGGTTACTGTAGTAGCTGTCAGCTTGGGATCAACAGTGTCATACATAATGCTTCCAACGGAAAGGTATGTAACATTTCCGGCTTTATCATATATGGCTGCGTAAATATAGTTATTCTTATCCTTTACAGTGGTAGGTCTGTTACTGCTGTTATAGCTTCTCCAGGCAGCACTTGATGTGGAAACGGCTGCTATAAGCTCTGAGGATGAAGAATAATACTTATCTGATACCAGATAAAGAACATAGTCCACACCTGAAAGTGCATCAGCTGATGATATGGAGCCCTTAGTGGCAGCCTTTACATAAGCTACTGCATCCTCTTTGACACCGTAGTTGTTTTTGACTACGTTGGCAATGGATAGGCTTCCTTTAGGAGCAACCTTGTCGATGCCCACTACTACTGTAGCAGACTTAGTCGTAGTGCCAATCTTATAGTAAAGCTTCTTTGATACTGTTCCGCTTCCGTCAAGTCTGTAGCTTGCGGAATAAGTGCCGTCCTCTTTGTCAGAAATCTTTATTTTCTTACCGTTTTCATCCTTCATGGTGATGACAACGGCTGTCTTATACCATTCCTCAAGATCCTCGCTGCCGTTATAATAGATCGTCACATCTTCCGGAACTGTATAAAGATTGATACCTGAGATGGTCTTTTCTTTCTTCATTCCGGTGGTTTCGTTCTCAAACCACAGTGTGAAATCAGGAACAGGCGTATTTTGAGCACCTTCTGCATCATCATAGTATATGTCGATTGAAGCTTCGAAAGGTCCATTCTTGGATCTTGAAACCCCAAAGCCTTCAGCGGAGATCCTTACAGAGTCCTCGTAGGCCGCCTTCATCTTTTCGCTGCCGTCATAGAGCACCTTGAGATTGGATGTATCCTCTATAGTGAGCTTTGTAATAGTCTTTTTCACTATCTTGGAGGTACCGGTCTTCATGAAGTAAAGGGTTAGATCAGCGTTGTCGCAAGGGGTATCATAGACAAGCTCGGATTCAAATGTCCCGTCCTGGGTCGTACTTATGGTATACCCCGATGCAGTAAATGTTACTTCGTCTGTATACTTGGCAACCTGGGCTTTTCCGTCGAGCTTAACGTCAACATCGCCCACAGGAACCTTCTTGGTGACAGTTCCCGAGTAATATGCATTGTAAGCACCATCAGGTGCTGTGATTCCGGTAAAGGTAAGACTTATCTGTGATCCCGCCTCAAAGGGCTCTGTAACCGAAGGATCAATTTCTACATTATAGTGAGTTCCTGCCTGAAGCTGAGCAGTTCCATCCTTAACATTGAAATAGTCAGTAATCCTTGGGCATGTGGAAGGATTAAGGGACTGATAATCCGCTGCCATGGCTGTAAAGGTTATTTCCTTGTTGTCGATGGATTTTATGATCTTTGGTGCATGTATCTCATCGTCAACGGCATATGTACTGACGTATGC
This sequence comes from Butyrivibrio sp. UBA3740, assembly GCA_002372465.1. Classification (GTDB taxonomy): domain Bacteria; phylum Bacillota; class Clostridia; order Lachnospirales; family Lachnospiraceae; genus Butyrivibrio. The sequence continues at coordinate 14,031 of DFGW01000105.1, read as the reverse complement.
ACCGCCTTCACTCTGATAATAATAATTTACAAACAGCTTATACTTATATTCGCCAATATCCTTCTTTTCAGGAGCGGTAAAAATAGGATTTTCAGCGGAACCTACTATTTCATAAAAGCCCCATCTGACATTAAACAGCCCCCACTGATCGATATATTTCTGGTTTAATACAGGCTCAGTCTTGCAAAGCTTCTGAATCTTGCCGTTGTAATCAAGGGAATCATAGAATTCCGGCATGGTAGTGAGCAGATTCTCTAAAAGGTGCTCATCAGTAATGGAAATACCGGTTACTTCCTGAATAAAAGTATTGGGGTTGTCACCCTTTCTTACATACAGATCAACTGCCCTGTCCTGACAAACTTCATCAAGGACAATCTTATCAGTGAAGTTTGAATTATCAAGACTTAACTGGTATCCGGAAGGAGGTGTTATCTCAAGCTTTTTAAAGTAGGCTGTCTTCTGCTGCGTTTCTCCGTTAAACTTAAGCTCAACAGGGGTGCAGAACACCTCTTTTGTAATAGTCTCATCTGTGAAATTGGCAGTATCTTTACTTGTGAAAGTAAGTTTGCCTGATTTTCCGGCAGCGCCGAAAAAGCCTTCCGTTGCAACAGTATAATCCGTGTCCTTGACCAGATTTCTGCCGTTAAAGGTTAAGGTATAGTAAGGAGACGGGTCGCTCAGGTCCTCATAGCTGTTGGTAAGTGGTGTAACAGTAACGTCATCTGCAAAGCTGGCCTTTTTAATCTGCGTATGGAAGGTAACTGTAGTTGTAACGTTAAAGGTAGCCCCCGACGTTGTTTCTTTTGTTTTTATTGTAAGAACCGGATTATAAGCACCTGCATCGGTTGCTTTTGTAAAAGACCATGTGGGAGTAGCGGTAAACTCTACTTTGGGAGTACGGCTTGCAAGAACAGTAGCGGATTCCTGTTCACCTAAGGTTGAAAAAAGATCCTGCTCACTTCTGTTGTAAACCAGGCCTTTGTTGAGCTCCGGAAGTGTTTTATACAGTATACTAAATGAAGTCGCATTGTTTTCGCTATATACTACATCGTAATCTTCAGGGGAAAGTCCCAAAAGCCCCGTTGATCTCGTGATATTTTTAGAAGAAGCTTCCTCTACATCAGCACCCCAGCCGCAAACAGAGCATACTCCCTCTTCCCCCAGAGTATCGCAGTCCTCTATCTCCTTGTAATCGCAAAGGGCACAGGTTCTTACGTGATGTCCGTAATCGTCGCTCTTCCATTCACCCATGACGTGGGCTTCTGTTTTTTCGTCACCACAATCACAGATGGCGGTGTGAGTGCCATCTCCATTATCAGTATAGGTATAAGAGTGCTCGTGAAGTTCTCTTCCGTCGTCAGCAATAGTCTCAACGTATCCGCAGACGGTGCAGACACGTACCAGTTCTCCGTTGTCATTCCTTACCCATTCGGTAAATTCATGACTGCCGGATACAGTATCTCCGCAGGAGCATAGGCCTGTATGTCCTATTTCATCGCTGGTCCATTCGTAGCTGTGAACATGATCAGCAGCCGGATCAGGGTCCGGTACTGGTTCTACGTCCGCTGGAACCTCAGGATCAGGTTCCGGAACCGGTTCAGGCTCGGGCTCAGGTTCCGGTTCGGGATCAGGTTCAGGCTCCGGTTCGGGGTCCGGATCCGGTGCCGGGGTATATGAAAGAGTATCACCACATATATTGCAGACTGTCTGAGATGAACCGTCTTCACCTTCCACTACGGTAGTCAGCTCATGCTCACATTCATCCGCATAGGCAAATATAGAGCCAATTCCTGTAGCAGTAGTTATCACGCACAAGATAAGTGCACCGATAAAAACTCTCTTGGCTCCTGTCTTAAGATTTTTAAACTGTTTTTTGATGTTCTTCATAATACTTCCCCTCATTCCGGATAGAGATCACAAACTTTTTTCAAAGCCGCCAGCCATCCGGCAGACTGACATTTATCCATATGGCTGCTGATGACGGTCACCCCCCGCCCTTCAGCAGCCGGATCAAATCTTATTTATGCAAGACCTACTTCTTCTGCATACGGTTCGAAATCGGCCTTGGTGAATACCTTACCTACCTTTACAAACTCGTACTTGATAGCGTTAAGGTAATGCTTCATGTGTACCTCTCCGTTAGCCTCCGGATCGGCGGCTGCCAGGAAGGCCGCGTTCAGGATGCAGTTCTTGATATTACCACCTGCAAACTCGAACTTCTCTGCAAGGAATCTGATATCCACATCCTCTGCAAGAGGTGTTCCCTTGGGAATTGTGGTCCTCCAGAGCATTTCTCTTGTATCCACGTTCGGGAACTGGAACTCAACGATATACTTCATACGTCTGAAGAAAGCGGGGTCAATGTTGTGCTTGTAGTTGGTGGCCAGCACGCAGACACCGTCGTAAGCTTCCATTTCCTGAAGCAAAAGAGCTGTCTTGTTGTTGGCAGAGGCCTGGTTGGAACCTCCGTCGTCGGAACGTTTAGCGAAAATGGTATCACACTCGTCGAAGAACAGTACGACGTTACACTTCTTGGCTTCCCTGAATATCATGGAAAGGGATTTCTCAGTCTCACCGACGTACTTATCTACAACCTTGGAAATATCTACACGGTAGAGCTCAAGGTTAAGCTCGTGGGCTATAACCTGCGCCATCATGGATTTACCGGTACCGGGAGCACCGAACAAAAGAACAGTAAGTCCACGACCGTAAGGGTATTTCTTGGTATAATCCCAGGATTCATAGACCTGTTTTCTGTAGGTCATCTGCTCGATCGCATGAGTGATGGTCTCCCTCTGATCAGCATTCATAACGATGTCGTCGAATCCGAATTTAGCTTCTACTCGGCTGGCTTTCTGTGAAAGCTCCGAACTCATCTGAGCGTTGCACCCCTTAAAGAGGCTGGCTCTTGATATCTTATCCTCATGATCCATGTTGGAAAGGGATTTAGCCTTTACCAGAGCATCATGGATCTTACCGGCGGTAAACAGGAACTTGGTGGACATTTCCAGAAGGTCCACATCCTCCGCTAGGTTGAAATCCTTGGCAAAATACTCCCAGCAGGTAAGTCTCTCTCCTGTGTCAGGAGCAGGAAGCTCAAGATCCGTAAAGTCCATCTTGGTAACTTCTCTGAAGTCTATAAAGAGCTTACTCATGGCAAATACAAGGATGTTTTTTTCCGTCAGCTTGGAGAAAGCCAGGTCCATGTATCCGAAGAACTTTTCTTTTTCCTCTTCCCTGTAGGTCAACTCTGTCAGACAACAGCAGGCCTTTGCAAGGATACACTCTCTTGTAACCGACCACAGAGCCTTATCTACAAACTGGAAGTCGTAGTTAAAGAGCTTCTTACAGTTGATGGCAATGGCCTTAAGGCCGTTTTCCCTGCAAAACTGCTTAACGAAGAACCTTCTTCCGCTTCCGTCGTCTCCGTAGTAATAGAAGATCCTTGTTCCATCTTCATAGGAGATCTTCATGGCATCCAGTCTTCCCTGGTTTGCCATAACGGGGTTAAGCTCCTTGTCATCAGTGAGCATGCTGATAAATCTGTTATAGTTCTCATCAAGCAAAAGAGGATTACGTCCGAACAAAAAGTCGATAATCCTCTTATCAGGTGATACTACAGTTGAGAAGGGCATACTGCCCATGACCTGCAGAGGAAGCACCGGAAGGAGCTGCTCGAGACAGGCACTCATGTCACCGTAAGCACCTGTGATTGAGAAGGCTGTTCCGAAAAATACCTTGGCTGCCGACTCAATGGTTGGTGCTGAAAGTGAACTGTTCTCATTAACGATATGGAAAACGCCGGCGTAATCAGTCTGTGTAGAAGAAAGGATTCCGCATGCAAAACAAAACTTGGTAAAAGGTTCAAAATTAAGGCGCTTGCAGAGCTCATAGAAGGGAAGTTCAATTCCCTGGGCCAGTGTAGCTTCTGCTCTTTCATCTATAACGCGAAGTCTTTCAAGAACAGGAATCCTGGTGTCTTTCTCGATCTCTTCCCAGATGTCCCCTGCCTCTTTTTCTTCAATGACCGCATCAGTATCTTCGATGTTATTCTCAGCAGCAAAATTACCGAGAAGCTTCATGAGATCATCGTCGATCTCCTCGTCGTCCTCATCCTCATCCTTTGATGCTTCCTCATCACCGGAGGAGCCGAAGAAATCACCGAAAAGATCAGGGATAGGTCCGCTGCTCTCTTCTTCTTTTTTCCCTGCATCCTCTTCCTGAATGACGCTTACTGATTCACCTTTATCCCTGCGTCTGTAGGAGTCCTCCAGTCTGTTCTTACAGGCATCTCCTGCAAGCTCAATATCGGGGTAAAGCACGTTTTTATAGCCTCCTTCGCCGTTGGCAAAGGTGACCTTCATCTTGGAGATATATGCATCGAGACATCCGTTAACGCAGTCAAATACATACTGCATGTATTCGTTGTAGTCTCTAAAGGGCTTATTGTTATTACTTTCGTCAAAGCTTCCCATTAGCCGCTTGTTTCCCTTTCTGCTTAACTGGTCTTAAAGGTAGATCCTCTATCAAAAACACTGCTGGCAGAATTGATCCCCGTCTGCTTGGTAATGTCAAAAACTCCGTTCTTTCCCTCATTTATGAACTCGGCGGGCTTTCTTATGTCGTACATGTAAGTCTCTTCTTCCTCGTCGGGATCATATCTGGGAACTTTCTTATTTTTCTCTTCATCCTGATTCTTTTTAGCTCTTTTATCATCAAGATAATCTCTCATAGTTTAATTCCCAAACTGCTCTGAAAGCTCCTCAGTAGGAGCAGCCACCATATCCTGATACTGTTCAGGGTAATCTTCCTTAGTAACCTCGGTACACTTAAGATACTCGGTGGAACAATAACCGATCCTGCCATCTTCAGTGGTCACATAGCACCATAAATTTCCCGGAAGGAGAACGTACCCCTTTGTGCCCTTTGAAAGCTTGTTAACTATGGTAGCGCTCTCAGAAGGTTCGGTCCTCATATTGAGCCTGACGCTCTCGGTATTTACGACAAAAGTAAAATACCTAAGGGCCGGCGTCTCTTCCACCGGTTCAGGTTCCGGCTCCGGTTCAGGCTCGGGTTCCGGTTCCGGAACAGGTTCAGGCTCCGGCTCCGGTTCCTCTGTAATTGCACTTACCACCTGATCCACCACAGGGTCAGGCTCGGGAGTTCCTACAGGTGTCTCAGAAAGGACCGCTGTCTGTGCTCCCATGGATTTATTGGTCCTGTTGAATACCGATCCCTTGCCGTTAAGCAGGAAAAGCGATCCTACAGCCACCACAATATAGAATGCAAAAAGATAAAGAAAAATTCTCTGATTGTATCTCATTTCCACCCCCGATGATCAGCTTGTAGGAAGCTGAATATAAATACCCATTCCATTACCCTGAGGACTTCTGGCATATATGGTTCCGCCGTAATGTTCAACGATAGCCTTAGCCTGTGTAAGTCCAAGGCCGTTACCGCTGATACGGTTTGAACCCTGGTAATTGAGCTCAAATATATGCTTGGTTTCGTTCTCAGGAAGCCCCTCTCCTGAATCCTTTAGTACAATAAATATATCGTCATCAATGCTGGAAATCGTAATAACTAAAACTCCTGCCTTTTTCATGTACTTGATGGAATTATCGATGATATTCCTGAACATGATGAGGAGTCTCTTGGCAGAGGCTCTGACAGTAAGACCTTCCGAGGAACTTGAGATGGTGACACGAAGTCCTGCCTTTCTGGCATCCTCTTCCAGTTCTTTGATAGCTCTTTTGGCAACTGCTATGATGTCTACTTCTGCTGCATCATCATCATCCGGAGGAAGAAGACTCTCCATAATGCCGTTATTATCCACAGGGATCTTGGAGGAAAACTCTTCAAGCTTAGCCTCGGACTCTTTCTTTGCAATCTCGGAAAGGTTAAGTTCATCCTTAAGACTGTTGATAGTAACCTGCCTCTGCTCCAGCTCCTTGTCCTTCTCACCGATAAGAGCCTCGTAATCCCTCTGAACCTGGTCCTTCTCAGCCTTTAATACGCCAATCTCCTGCTGAAGATGCTCTGCTCCTGTATAGTCGTTGTGGTTCTTATAGCAAAGGTATGCAAAATAAGCGATACACAACGAAAATCCAAGGAACAGGATAATAATCAGCGTCAGACTAAAGTAAAAGAAGCCTACAATAGTAAGAACATAAAGTACACATGAAGCGATTAGTGAGCTCTTTTGTTCTCGTGTCATTAAGAATTCCCCCTGCAATAGTTTATAGTTTGTCCAAATCTATTCTTCTGCGTCCTTCTCTGTTGGCCGCTTCATGATCATGGGTCGCCATGACCACTGTGACTCCCTGACCGTTTATAACCTCAAGAAGTCTGTTTATCTCTGCTGAAGATGCCGGATCAAGATTGCCTGTGGGCTCATCCACCAAAAGTATCTTGGGATTGTTGATGATGGCACGGGCAAGGCATACCTTTTGCTGCTCGCCTCCTGACATCTCCCTTGGATATCTCTTGTGGAGATTGTCTATCCCCAGCATGGTAAGAACATTTACAATCTTGGCCTCAGCCTCCTTAAAGGACCCTCCCGTAGCCAGAATGGCCGATACCAGGTTGTCGTAGACGCTCTCGTTCTGGATGAGCTTGAAATCCTGGAAAATAACGCCTATTCCCCTTCTGTAATAGGGTATCTGGCTTCTCTTGATCCCTGAAAGCTTCTGGCCGTCCACGGTGATGACTCCGCTCTGAGGCTCAGTCTCCTTAAGGAGCATCTTAATGAAGGTGGTTTTTCCGGAACCGCTTTCTCCGGTCAAAACCACGAATTCACCGTCCTGAATCTCCTCACAGAAGTCCTCGTAGACCTTGGTCTTACCATCTTCAGTTGTATACTCTTTAGATACATGGGAAAAAGAAATCATTGTACACTTAGCACCTTTTGAAGACCTGTTACTCTAAGCACCTCGCAAACCGTTTCATTGGCGTTAATGATAAGGAATTTCCCCCCTTTTGAGCTGGCGGTCTTTTGACCTATAAGCAGCGCTCTAAGTCCTGCTGATGAAATGTAGCTTACATCAGCAAAGTTCAGTACCACACTGGGGCATTTCTGGAAGGCTTTCAAAACCTCCATCTGCAGCTCGTTTGATGAATTGGCATCAACCTTTCCATGCACATTAAGCTGAATCATTTCTCCGCTTTTTGCTTCATCAATTGTCATTTTTCATCTCCTCGAATTCTTTTAAATAAGCGTGATAGCTCCGTCGTAGAGGGCTTCTTCATCAAGCACAACGTGTTTTTCTGAAGGAATTGCTGCGTTAAGATCCAGATAACTGTTGCCGTCCATGACAGCTTCTTTTTCCATCTGGAGAAGTCTTATCCTGGTCCTTATGGGCTTAAACTGATCCAGAAGAAGTACCAGCTGGTGTCGAAGATCCACTGTGAGCTTACGGTTTACCATAACCGTCACATCAAAGATCCTCCCGTCCTGAAGCCTGTTCTCCAAAAGAACTCCGTCATCGCCTAAAACAATCTCCAGTATCCTCTCAAGGGCTTTCTTGGTGCCCTTCATCCTGTTAAGCTGATAGGCTTCTTTTACGATGGTACGAAGCACGTCCTCGGGAAGGAATCCGCCCTTAAGGTCAATTCCGAACCAGGAGCCGTACATCTCCAGAAGTTCCACGGAACATTTATCAAGATCAAGCATTTCGTACAGTTTGTCATTCTGGTCACTGATATCATTGTAGATACTTGAGAAAATGGACATGTAGCGATGGAAGAAGCTGTTTCTCTCCTGATAAACCTGGGGAAAAGCCCCCATAAAATTATCGCCTCTTACACCAACTCTGATATTTCCGATGCTGGCGCTTCCGCTTCCCAAAATCTCAATACCAATGAAAAGATATCTTCCCTTGAGGTCATAAAGCAGCACATCCGAATTGTTGACAAACCTTTTGGCACCAATCTCTGATAAAAGTGTTACTTTCTTGAATGCAGAAAGCTCAGGATCGTATAAAATCTCATCAAGATCCACACTTTTACCCTCACCGACTACGATATTGAGCATATCTGTTGCCATAATATAAATATAACACACCTGCTCTTCCGCCAAAAGAAGGTTACAGCTCATTCGCCCCCACCGGGCACCATCTTCCAATCCGTCAATAGGCTTTAAGAACACGAAGTGATCCCTCTCGTTCTCATTAAGTACAAGGCTGTTCTTGCCCTCTACCGTAAATCCCTGAACGTAGCTCTGCATAAGCCGGTTATTTTTTATTGTGTACCAAATATCATGTGCCATTTTATGCTCCTAGTTCTTCTTACATTTTATCGGATGAAACTATCTCAAGATTTATCTCTCCGGGGTAACACAGACAGTCGTATCTTGGATAAATATCATATTCCTTCATCTGAGCAAGCTTTGTATTCTCGGAATGAAGGGAAAGGTCATAAACATACTCGACACAGTCAAGATCCTCTATAGCGTGGAATACATCCTCAAACATAAGTCTGTCTCCAAAGTTCTTTTCAGAGCCCCTGTAATCCACTCTGGAACGGATCCTGTTCTCTATCTGCTTGCGGCAGTCGGAGAAATGTCTTTTAACATAGACCGTACACTTTACTCCAATGGCTGCAAAGCAGGGCTTCAAAATGGTGAACTGACTTGTGATAAGTCTTCTGTCCTCAAGTCTTTCCGTGATCTTCTCCACATAGATTGAGGAAAGCTTTGGAAACTCATCATCGGAATCCGGAAGAACTGCAACCTTTACAAGGTTCTTTTCTTCATCCATTACAGCCTTGGCCTTTCTGATGCAAAGACCCGGTGTGGTCATTACCAGCGTCTCATAGTCCTTTGCCGTAACTGCCCTGTAGGGGCTCTTCATATCCTCAATGAATCTCTTTTTGACCTGTTCCAGGGTCTCCCTGAAGCACCCGCCGGTGCCTTCGCCAGGATTGTAGAAGCCACCTTTTATGTCATCTCTGTCGATGATCAGTTGATTTCCTGCTCCGATATTACCTCTGCTGCCATCTGTGGTGGATACACATCCCATGTACAGATCAGCATCGATAAAGTCTCCCGGATCTTCTATGATGATCCTTCCCTCACCCTCCAAAAGATGATAATAAAGGGCTCCGGGAGTATTTTTCTCCGGTCTTACAAAGTCGTAGATATAGCCGTCCTTGTCTTTCCTTCTGGCTATCAGGAAAAAGGTCTCAAGAACTATATTGCTGCTGGGGATATCGATCTCCTGATCGTCATAGCCTACGACCTTTCCCACACTGTATCTTCTCATGACCTCTTCGCTATAGATTATGACTCTGACACATTCCTTGCTCTTCATGGGAGCATAGCCGAAGTCTTTTTCTGAAAAAGAAAATGTATATGAGCCGTCAGGATTTTTATTGTAAAGGCAGTACCTTCCCTTTTGATCCGTTGAAGTGGTAAGCTCGTATCTTCTGTAGGAAGACCCCTTTTGTTCTTTGCCGAATATCAGGTAGTAGACATCTTCTCCAATGGGAGAAGCAACGGTTATCCTGTCGTTCTTGTTAAAACACTGGCTGAAGGACTTTGTGTCTTTCTGCCATACCTCGAAGAGAAATCCATAGACATTTGTAACCTTGGGAACAATGTCGTAATCCGCTCTCTGTAAGGTTGCTCTTATGCAGTAGCCCCCAACCGGAGTCTCGTCATACACGGCAAGCTCCTGTGAGGGAAGCGTTATCTTGATTTCACCGCTGTTGATAAATGCTGAGGTGTAATCCCTTACGGTTATCTCCTTAAAGCCCTCTGCAGTAAAGCACTCCCACTGGATATCCGCAAAGATGTGCTCAGTCCTGTCCACGGTCCTGTTTCGTTTGTTGCTGCCGATGGTCCTTACATAAAAGATAAGCTCTTTTATTCCGGAAGGATTCCTGTCCATGATAAAATACACGCTGTTGCCGGCCTTGGGATTATCCCCGAAGACTCTTGCCGGAACACTTATCTCCTTATCAAGACAAAAGCTTATGTCCCTGAAATCCTCTTCCTCTTCTTTGGCAAAAACGCCTGTGAGCTTGGAGATACCAACAGTCATCTCCTTGTTGGTCTCAAAGCACAGATCTCCGATATGGAATCTCTCGCCATTTCTGAGAAAAAGAGGCTCATCCAGGTGATCGGCGGAAAGAAGGACCTTTGAGCACTTCCCTCTTCCCGGGATAAAGCCGGCCATCTTAAGGAGCGCCATCCTGGTACGATAGTTCAGGGTAACGATCTCAGCTCCCTGAAGCGCCGAAAAGGCAGTCAGGTTCTCAAGGATCGTAATACCCGGATCAGATGCATTGTAATTGGTCCACTCCGAACTTCTTATAGGAAGCTCCCTCATGACATCTTCCATTCGTTCCTGATATGTTCTTGCCTGTAATTCATCAACTCTTAGCATGTTTAAGCTTTTCCTTACTTGTTTGTAATGATTACTTTATGAACTCCGCTCTTGGCTATCATGAATGGTGTGATCTCAATATCTTTTGTATCAAGTTCATGTTCACCTATGGCATCAATGTAGTGGCCTACCATGGTTATTCTCTGGATGATGGCCTTACTTCTTAAAACTCCAAGCCTCATAAGTATCTGGGACTGTTTAGGAAGAGTTCCTATTGTCCAGCCCTCTCCCCTGCTGTCCGATACAGGATCCAGATAGTCGGAAAGGACGTTCTTTACTTCATTTTGTACATCGAAGGCCTCGTCCATATCCATTACCATGGCCCATACACATACCGATATTTCTACAAATATTGGTTCAACTATGTGAAGATTATCCTCTGTAACAGTTACTTCGCAGTTACTAAGGATCTGCCTCTTAAGGCCTGCTGCAATCCTGTGGAAGGAAAAGGACCCGTCTGCATAGTCCTTCATCAAAAGAACCAGGGATATATCGGAAGGATTGTTAAGTCCTTCTATGGTCTCTCCCACGATGACCCTTGCCTTGTCTATGCTGTCTGAGAACTCCATGCAAAAACGTATGTAGTCTATCTCAGAAACCAGTTTGTATCTGGAATGCATGATCCCGGCACAGCGCATGAGCGCGTGGTCCAAAGTCTCCAGGTTGCTTCCGCCGTGGGCCCTTATGGGGTTATAAACGGTATCTATATAGGGTGAAGCGCCGATAAAGTTGGTGATCTGTCCCTCACTGAGGTTTCCGTCCTCGCCGTCAGTGGATCTTATCCTGGCCTTGAAGGCGATATCGTCGGTAACCCTTGGCATATCACAATTGGTTCCATCGGAGAAGATAATGTTTCCGGTCATCCTGTCGATACGGTAGCATCTCTTTTGTGTTACTCCGTGGAAGCTGTCAACCTCATCCCAAAGCACATAGAAGGCTGAAACTCTTCCAAGGAAATCATATTCTGCCCTGACTCTCTCCGGATAGTTCTCAAGGAGCTCATCCATCTCTTCCTTGCGGGTGAAGCCCTTTTCGTTTACCCATACCTGAGCATCCAGGATATTGTCAGCTCCAAGAGGCATTGTCAGATTCGGCATAGGCTCTTCAATGTAGTAATCGTGTTCTTCAGAAGTCTGAACGTTTGTTACTATAACTGCATTGAGGCACATTCTTGCGATCTTGGGAAGGAAGGCCTCTTCAAGGTCGCTCTTTTGCGCATTTGACCTTATCACCCTCAGCCAGTAAAGTCTGTTACCCTCAATTGTCGCCTCAGTCATATCAGCAGGTGGCATGAACATCACTGTTCCGGACCTGGTGAAGCTCTCGGTGAGATCCGTAGCTCTCATATTGTTAAAGCCATTTGGTCCCATATACTCCAGGCGGCATTTGACTCCGCTTTGGTTTCCCACATCCGAAAGCTGGAAATAAAGACTTATGGGGCCATCCACCAGCTTTTTGTCAAAGCCTATATAAAGGGCATCGTCATGGTATTCAATTCCGGAAAGGACTGTGAAGGGCTCCTGTTCATAAAGCGCTGCCGTGAGGTCCTCTTTCTTGGTACCATATACTCTCTCGACCTTTTGAGGATTGGTGAACCTTCCCTCATAGGAGTAAGAGATCTTAAGATTCTCAATTACGGGATATACATGGATTCCTGGTCTCATATAGCAGTTGGCTGCCTTGATCACCCTGACCCTTAAGCACCTTCCGTTATAGGGTCCTGACTCGGATTCCATCCAGTCCTCAGGACAAAGGAAGCTGAGTTTGTAATCTCCCTCTTCGCAGTTCTGGAAAAGAGCTGCGTACTCAGTATCACAGTTTATCTTCTTCCAGCCAATGCCGTTGTAGTATTCGATAATGATCTCATCTACCTTGACCTGAGCAGGTGTATCATAGGGGTTCTTCTTGGGCTTTAGCTTGATAATTGCAAGTTCAGCCTCTTCTTCCTCAGGTGAGATCCGAAGGTGGTTCTCGTGGTAGCTGCATTTAAACTGGAGTGTTATCCTTGATCCGCTCTTTGAAAAGCATCCGCTATGGCCTATATAGCATTCGTTGAATACTGCCAGCTCATCCGAGAAGGGCGCGAACTTTTTCTTTTCAAGCTCCATGACGCCGTCACCCACGAACTCAGGTGCCTGTGAATCTCCGCCTGCGGAGAAGGATACTCCTTCTATCTCCACAGCATCTGTCATGGTCTCGGCAGCTTCCAGAATGACTACGGAATACTTCTTTGATCCGATTTCTGTCTTCCTGGATTCCTTGTTCTTTATGAGCTTAAAGGTCTTACCATCGGAAGCAAGCTCGCATGAATTAAATTTCTCAAAGCCGGTGTTGGCCATATACTTTAAAACAACCTTGCCCTGCTTTATCCTCTCTATCAGGTCATCTGCGCCTTCAAACCTGATGTAGATCGGCTCATTTACTCCGTCAAGGAGCTTCTCCTCATACATTACAAGGATGCTCTTTCCAAGGTTTTCCTTTTCACCAAAGAGAGTGAAGGGCCTTATGGTATAGTTCTCCTCCAGCTCCTCCTCTTCTACGGGCTCTGAAGCAGTTTCTTCAAGAGCTGTTTCATCTTCCCCAAGCATTGCCAGGTGCCCTGAAACCACCTCCGGAGTATAGAAATCTCCATAGATGGGAGAAAGAGTTCCTCTTTCTGCGTCTGTCTGGAATACCGCCCTGATCCTTGAATCAGTTACATACAGGTTTCTGTCGGTCTCGTAAACCACCAGTCCTGATTCTGTCTTATCAGATTCAGCAGTAAGTCTTGTACCCTTGGGAATCTGAGTACCCATGACAGTATCGGTGTCCATGTTAAAGACAACCATACTGGCTGCAGGCTGTGCGGGACGAAGTGAAGCGTCCAGCATATTAACAAACTCCATGTGATAACGCTCAGGCATCTGGCTCATGAGCCTGTTGTTTTCCTCAATCTGCCTGGCGAAGATCTGGGCTATCACGGTACCTGCATCGGGATTGTCCCTGTCAAATTTCCACTCAGGTGCGTAGCTCTTTCCAAGTAGTTCTATTCTGTTCTCGATGTCCTCAGCGCTCTGAGGCTTGAATGCACTTTCCATAGATTACTCTTCCACGTCAATTATTTCCGGTTCATAGTACTCTTCTTCTTCTGAAGGAGCTGGTTCAGCGTTTAAGTAGAAAGGAAATACAAAGTTGTCACGCCTGTGATTGGCTGCCAGGGTGTAATCAATATTCAAAAGAATGTACCCCTGCTGGGCCTGCATATCTGCCTCTATATCCACATCTGATATCCTGGGCTCCTGACGAAGGATCGACTCTGACAGATCTCTTTTCATGATGGTGAGCTCTGTCTGGTTTATATCCATAAACACGTAAGAGGCTGAACGTGTACCAAAGTAGGGTCTGGTGAGACGCTCGGTAACCTGTGTCATCAGTATCAGATATATGGATTCCCTGACGCTCTTGGATCCCGGGCTCATCATAAAGCGCCCTGTGGCGGGATCAATCTGAGGCGGGAAGGTAACTCCCGTTCCTAAAAAAGACTGTTCCATGTGTATCTCCTTTTATCCAAGCTTTATTGGTGTCCCTTCGACTGTTACAGGTCCGCTGCTCTTTGCCTTAAGCATTGAGTTTCCTGCCACTGTGACATTTCCGCCCTCCACATTGA
>DFGW01000253.1 GCA_002372465.1 Butyrivibrio sp. UBA3740 | reverse complement strand
AAGATGAGCCACATCTCAACAGGTGGCGGAGCTTCTCTTGAGTTCCTTGAGGGCAAGAAGCTTCCCGGCGTTTACGCTGCTGACGATAAAGACTGAACACTTAGCGAGGTTACTCGAGCTTAGTGTGAAGCTTGTTCTGGCGAGGGCTTGTGGCCCGAGAGCAGAACTACCTTGTGAAGAACATGCTTTCGAGTATACGGCGAGGGCTTTTGGCCCGAGAGCAGAACTTCCTTGTGAAGAACATGCTTTCGAGTATACGGCGAGGGCCTGTGGCCCGAGAGCAGAACTTCCTTGTGAAGAATATGCTTTCGAGTATACGGCGAGGGCCTGTGGCCCGAGAGCAGAACTTCCTTATGAATAAAAACTGGAGGATTTAATAATGGCAAGAAGACGTATTATCGCCGGAAACTGGAAGATGAACAAGACTCCCAGCGAGGCAGTAGCTCTTTGTGCAGAGCTTAAAGATCTTGTAAAGAACGATGCTGTAGACGTAGTTTACTGCGTACCTGCAATCGATATCGTACCTGTTGTAGAGGCTGTTAAGGGCACAAACGTTAAGGTTGGTGCTGAGAACTTCTACATCGAGGATAAGGGTGCTTTCACAGGTGAGATTTCAGCTCCTATGCTTAAGGATGCAGGTGTAGAGTATATCATCATCGGACACTCAGAGAGAAGAGATATCTTCGGAGAGAACGATATCCTTATCAACCAGAAGGTTAAGAAGGCATTCGCAGCAGGCCTTTCACCAATCCTTTGCTGTGGTGAGTCCCTTGCACTTCGTAAGGCTGACACATACAAGGCATGGATCGAGAGACAGATTACTTGGGATCTTGACGGTGTAACAGCTGACCAGGTTAAGAAGCTCATTATCGCTTACGAGCCTATCTGGGCTATCGGAACAGGTGAGACAGCTACAGCTGATCAGGCTGAGGAAGTTTGCGGACTTATCCGTGAGCTCATCGCTAAGCTCTATGACCAGGCTACAGCTGATGAAGTTCGTATCCAGTACGGCGGATCTATGAATGCCGGCAACGCTGCTGAGCTTCTTTCAAAGCCTAACATTGACGGTGGTCTTATCGGCGGCGCAAGCCTTAAGCCTGACTTTGGTCAGATCGTTAATGCTTAACTCGCGCAACTTACTTTAAACAAAAATAAGCGCCACGCCGGTCATCCGGCGTGGCGCTTCATTTTTTTATTTTTGAAATTTAATTCTTAGTTTGTTGATGGCTTCAGCGGTGGAGTATTCTACCTGATAAGTCGTATCATCCTCTGTCTGGATATACATCTTCCCGTCCTTCTCGTAGTAGTAGAATCTCACGTCATTGGTGGTCATCTTGGTGATTATGTTGTCCTTCTTGCTGACGTCCTTGAAAGTACATTTCCCGTAGGATGAGGAAAAACCATCAGTGAAGAATGCGTAGTTCTCTTCGCCGTCACTGTAGATTGCCAAAGCAAGTTCTTTTCCTGAATCAGTCTTACCCTGGAAGGCGTATTCGAAAATCGGTTCCTCGTAGACTGCTGTGGATGCGAAAACTGTTGGTGCAAAGATAAAAGTGAAGATTCCAAGGGCGGTCAGAAAACCAGCAAAAGATTTAAGTACATTTCTCATACCTTTCACCTCCTTATTCATCTGTCTATATTATTATAATACGAAATAAAAGAAGTGGTGGCAAAATCCGGATAAAAAAAGTATGAATTCTCTGTGTTTTAGCTGTTGACATACTCCGACAGTAGTAGTATATTTACTATGACAGTCGTAGTAACGATGGTCGTAGTATAATAATTCATATGCGGGTGATAATTTATGCAGGAGATCAGCAGTGATGTGATCCGAGGTTATAATGACACCATTATTCTTTATTTTCTGAGAAAAGAGCCTTCTTACGGATATGAGATATCCAAGAATATAAGGGCTTTGTCCGAGGATAAGTATCTGATAAAGGAAACGACGCTTTACTCAGCGTTTACCAGGCTTGAGAAGAACGGCTATATTACTTCCTTCAGCCGGGAGGCAGACAATGGGAAGCGGCGAACCTACTACAAGATAACTGATTCCGGACAGAAATACTATCAGGAGAAGTGCGAAGAGTGGCAGCTGACCAAGGATGTTATTGAGCGTTTTATTTCGCAGTAATGAAAAACTATTGAAGAACACAGGGGAGACAAAAGATTATGGAAGCAATAAGAAAGTATCTTGAGACAATGTTCATGAGCCTGCCGGACACGGAGGAGTCAAGGCGTGCAAAGGCAGAGATCATGTCAATGACAGAGGATAAGTACAACGAACTTCTGGAAAGCGGAATGTCTGAGAATGAGGCGGTGGGTAAGATCATCACAGAGTTCGGAACCATTGATGACCTGAAGGAGTCCCTGGGACTTTTAGAGAAGGAAACAGTAAAGGGTCAGGACGAGCCTTTGAAGTCTGATGCAGTTCTTTTTCAGGGTGTACCCGAAGCTCCTAATCCGCCAATCGAAGCAGAGCCGGTGGGGTACAAGGGAAAAAGAAAGAAGACCGGTAACATGCGCCTGATATCCGTTGACGAGGCGAATGCCTTTATGGCTGACTGCACCTTTAGCAGATTCCTTTTGGGACTTGGAGTTTTCTGCTGCATTATAGCTCCCGCAGGACCCATTATGGGAAGTGCCTTTGGCGAAATCTTTTTTGGAGTTTTCAGAGGTCTTTTTGAAGCGCTGGGAGTAGTATTTTTGTTTGTTGCTGTGGGACTTGGAGTAGGACTTATCATTCTTTCCTCCGCCAAAACCAAGGAGTGGAGCTTTGTTAAAAGAGGTGTTGCTATCCTGGACGCTGTTGCTGAGGAATATGTAAGAAATGAGAAGATGGTTAATAACCCCAGCAGATCAACCATGTTGGCAATGGGAATTGTGCTCTGTGTCTGCAGCGTGATACCTGTCATTTTCTTTGGGATATTCTCAATCTTCCCATTTCTGTCAGAGGGCGTTGGCCCTTCACTGATATTTGTAATTACAGGAGCGGGCGTGTTCTTTATCATCAATTCCTCAAGAAGAACAGATGCCTGTGACAGGCTTCTTAAGTTAAATGCATAAGTGAAAAGAGCTAGAACAGTATGCAAGGACGGTCCTTAGTGGCCGTCCTTTTTTGAGCAACTTTTGCAATACACTTCTTAAAATACCATGTTAGAATGAATTAAATGAAAGCGGTTACATTGGTCAAGATTTGCAACTTTTTGATATAAAAATGAAGTGAAAATGAAAGAACTATACACTATAGTAACAGTAGAAATACAGTGTTTGGTTTTTAATTGGAGGGATTATGGAACTTAGAACCGCATGTTCACCTAAGGACGAAAAGTATTACGATACCCAAAGGCTGCGCAGTGAGTTTCTCATCGACGATCTTTTTAAGCCGGATGATATCAAGCTGGTTTACAGCCATATCGACAGGATCATCACAGGTTCTGCTGTACCGGTAGCAAAGGAGCTGAAGCTTACAGCAGGCGACGAGCTCAGGGCTGAGTACTTCTTACAGAGGCGTGAGATGGGCGTTATCAACATCGGAGGAGCCGGTGTCATCACCATCGACGGCAAGAAGTACGATGTGGATTACAAGCAGGGAATGTACATAGGAATGGGAGCAAAAGATATCTCTTTTGCCAGCAAGGATTCCACAAAGCCTGCAAAGTTCTACATAAACAGCGCACCTGCTCACAAGACCTATCCTACAGTCCTCATTAAGAGAGAGGGAACACCTTCTGAGGACGTAGTGATAATCAAGGATGAGAACAAGAAAGAGCTTGGAAGCCTTGAGGGAGCTAACCACAGAGTTATCAACAAGTACATTCTTCCTGGACAGGTTGAGACCTGCCAGCTGGAGATGGGTATGACAGAGCTTAAGCCCGGATCAGTATGGAACACAATGCCTTGCCACACCCACGACAGAAGAATGGAGGTTTACCTCTACTTCGATATGCCGGAAGATGCACTGGTTATGCACTTCATGGGTGAGCCTACAGAAACAAGGCACATCATCATGAGAAATGAGCAGGCGGTTATCAGCCCAAGCTGGTCAATCCATTCAGGCTGCGGAACACAGGCTTATACCTTCATCTGGGGTATGGTTGGAGAGAACCAGGATTTCGATGACATGGATGACTGTGCAATGACAGACCTTAAGTAATCACCTGACGAGGTTTTTTCGAGTCTGGTGTACTACTTAGTTCTGGCGAGCACATAGTGCGAGAGCAGAACTTCATTTTAAATTATCAATAGGAGGATAGTAAAATGGGAGACTTTTTAAAGAACTTTTCACTTGAAGGTAAGGTGGCATGGATCACAGGCGCTTCTTACGGCCTTGGCCTTGCTTATGCAGTAGCTTACGCAGAGAGCGGAGCTAAGATTGTTTTCAACGACATCAACCAGGAGCTTGTTGACAAGGGAATGGCTGAGTATGAGAAGCGTGGCATTAAGGCTTTTGGTGCTGTTTGCGACGTTACAAAAGAGGATCAGGTTCAGAAGTTTGTTGCTGACGTTGAGGCTAATGTTGGCACAATCGACATCCTGGTTAACAACGCAGGAATCATCAAGAGAATTCCTATGCACGAGATGAGTGTTGAGCAGTGGAATCAGGTTATCGATGTAGACCTTACGGGTCCTTTCATCTGCTCAAAGGCAGTTCTTCCTGCAATGATGAAGAAGGGTTCAGGCAAGATCATCAATGCATGTTCAATGATGTCTGAGTTCGGACGTGAGACAGTATCTGCTTATGCAGCAGCTAAGGGCGGTCTTAAGATGCTCACAAGAAACATCTGCTCTGAATATGGTCAGTACAACATCCAGTGCAATGCCATTGGACCCGGCTATATCGCAACACCTCAGACAGCTCCTCTTCGTGAGAAGCAGCCCGATGGATCAATGCATCCATTCGACAGATTCATCCGTTCAAAGACACCTGCTCAGAGATGGGGCAAGACAGAGGATCTTATGGGACTTGCTGTATTCCTTGCTTCACCAGCTTCTGATTTTATCAACGGACAGGTTGTTTACATCGATGGTGGTATCTCTGCTTACATCGGACAGGATCCCGGAAATCTTGATCCATCCAAGTTCAAGGATATAGACGAGAGTCAGGCACAGTAAGTTTTAGGAAAAGAAAGGTAATAATAATGGATAAGATTTGTGAAGAGCTTTACAAAATTGGAATTGTTCCTGTAATCGCCATTGACGATGCAAAGGACGCTGAGCCTCTTGCCCAGGCACTTATAAAGGGCGGACTTCCTGCTGCAGAAGTAACATTCCGTACAGCGGCAGCAGAGGAAGCCATCAGGATTATCTCCCAGAAATTCCCTGAGATGATCGTAGGAGCCGGAACAGTATTAAATGCAGAGCAGGCTGACAGAGCAAAGGCTGCAGGTGCAAAGTTCATCGTAAGCCCGGGCTTTAACAGATCAAACGTTGAATATATTCAGTCAATCGGAGTACCGGTTGTTCCCGGAACAGCTACTCCCGGAGAGGTTGAGCAGGCTATCGAGCTTGGACTTGACTGCGTTAAGTTCTTCCCTGCAGAGCAGAACGGTGGAATCGCCAAGATCAAAGCCATGGCTGCTCCATACACCAAGATGCACTTCATGCCAACAGGTGGTGTAAATAAGAACAACTTAAATGACTACCTTGGATTCAATAAGGTATTTTGCTGCGGCGGAAGCTGGATGGTTAAAAAGGACCTCATCGCTGCAGGTAAGTTTGACGAGATCGAAACAATGACAAGGGATGCTGTTAATGCAATGCTGGGCTTTACTATGAAGCATGTAGGCATCAATCAGCCGGATGCAGATTCAGCTGACGCTACAGCTGCCAAGTTCGATTCACTCTTTGGCTTTACCAAGAAGGTTGGCAATTCTTCAATCTTCGCAGGCTCAGTAGTTGAAGTAATGAAGAGTCAGGGCCGTGGCACATGCGGTCATATCGCCATCGGAACCAACAACGTGGACAGAGCAGTTTATCACCTTGGAAGACAGGGCGTTAAGTTCGACGAGAGCTCTTTCTCCTATGATGCTGATAACCACCTTAAGGTTGCATATCTTGCTGATGATTTCGGCGGATTCGCAGTACACCTTACACGTAATTAATTATCTTTATATGAAAGGGATTTGAGTTATGGCAAAAAAAGTAGTCACATTTGGTGAGATCATGTTACGTCTTCAGCCTGACAACTATTTAAGATTTGTACAGGTTGATCATCTTGAGGCAACCTTTGGAGGTGGTGAGGCAAACGTTTCTGTTTCTCTTGCCAACTATGGCCTTGATTCAGTTTATGTTACAAAGCTTCCTGCTCACGAGATCGGCCAGGCAGCAGTTAATTCACTTAGAAAGTACGGCGTAGATACATCCAAGATCACAAGAGGTGGTGACAGAGTTGGTATCTACTTCAATGAAAAGGGTGCTTCCCAGAGAGGTTCAAAGTGCATCTACGACAGAGCACATTCAGCAATTGCTGAGGCAGTTCCTGCAGACTTTAACTGGGATGAGATCTTTGAGGGAGCTGAGTGGTTCCACTTCACAGGTATCACACCTGCTGTAAGCGATTCTCTTGCAGGCATTACTCTTGAGGCTGTTAAGAAAGCCAAGGAGCACGGACTTACAGTTTCCTGTGACCTTAACTACAGAGGAAAGCTCTGGAGCAAGGAGAAGGCCGGAAAGGTAATGGGAGAGCTTTGCAAGTATGTTGATGTATGCATAGCTAATGAAGAGGATGCAGGAGATGTATTTGGCATCAAGGCTTCTTCAACAGATGTTACAACAGGTAAGCTCAACAGAGAGGGATACATCGAAGTTGCCAAGAAGCTCACTGATCAGTTTGGCTTCAAGAAGGTTGCAATTACACTTCGTGAGTCTATCTCAGCTAATGACAACAACTGGAGCGCAATGCTCTACACAGACGGAGAGGCTTATTTCTCCAAGAAGTATGCTCTTCACATCGTTGACCGTGTTGGTGGCGGTGATTCCTTTGGAGGCGGACTTATTTACAGCTGCGTAAACGGATTTGGCCCTCAGGAGACAATAGAGTTTGCAGTTGCTGCTTCTGCTCTTAAGCATTCAATAGAAGGTGACTTCAACCTGGTTACTGTTGACGAGGTCAACAAGCTGGCAGGTGGAGATGGATCCGGACGAATTCAGAGATAAAAAGTTTATAAAAAAGCGTCATGTTTTGTTTCAAAACATGACGCTTTTTTTATATAATGTAATGTGAAGGCAGGGAAAATTATGAAGCTGGATAAGACCACTGAGACGATGCTGATCTTCTTATCGGTTCTCGCCATCATTTTTACTGGATATTATGTGGAGGTTATCTGCTCCCGAAATACACTGGCCTCAGAATACAGTTCGTACCTTAGTCTGACCGGGTCGCGTCTGTCTGATGAGGTTTATGCCACTATGGATATTACTGAGCAGACACAGACTAACTCTGAAGTTCAGACAAGATACGATTTTACTATTTACAACAATACCAAAGGGAGCCTTAGTAACTGGATTGCTTTTGTTGAAGTTGAAAAAGGTGCAACAATTCTGGATAGTTGGAATGCCGGAGTCAGTGTGGTCGATAATGGAAGTATCATGGTGGTCCCGGAATATTACAATCTTTCTTTTGCCCAGGGGGAAAACGTTACCTTTGGCTTTGTGGTTAGTAGCGGCAAGAACATGTATCCAAACAGGATATTGTTTAAGGGGTATAGTTCAGAGGTAGAAGGTGGCACTTTTTTCAGAAAGATTATATATGTGGCATTGGGTATCTGGGCGGTATTGTTTATCGGATTCTTAGTTTCCGGATTTAACCAGAGGAACTATAAGGAAAAACAGAAGAACGACGTTCGTATAATCCTTCAGTCAATGAATACTTTCATAAGCTTCATAGATGCCAAAGACCCTTACACAAGAGGACATTCAAGGCGAGTAGCCATGTATGCTGCCGAGATTGCCAAGAGGATGCATCTTTCAGAGGATGAGGTCCAGAACATATATTATGCAGGACTCCTTCACGACGCCGGAAAGATAAGCGTTCCTGACGCAGTATTGAATAAGCCCGGAAAGCTCACTGATGAAGAGAGAAAACAGATCCAGGATCATACTGTTGCCGGAGGAAAGATGCTAAAACAGCTCTCGTCACTACGAGGAATAAGGGAGACAGCTCTTTATCATCACGAGAGGTTCGATGGAACAGGATACCCCGAGGGACTTAAGGGTGAGTCAATTCCTCTTTATGCCAGAATAGTGGGAGTGGCGGATTCCTACGATGCCATGTCCAGTAACAGAGTATACAGACGTCACCTTAACAAGGATGAAATCATAGAGGAGATCCAGGAAGGAAGCGGAACACAGTTTGACCCTTCCATTGTCACTTATATGGTGGACATGATCAACGATGGATATGTCAACGTTGTTAAGATGGAAACCGCAGAACATGAGGAAGGAGCCGGCGACTTCCACCTGACTGAGGACGATATCCCCGGAGTTTACATGGGATTTTAAAAATTTGTGCCATATACTTAAATCATTCGTATAAAGAGTTAAGTGAAGAAAATACTGTGTCTATAAGGAGGATATAGAAATGGGAAATGAAAAGGACATTGAGTTAAAGAACGTTCAGATTCACGATGATGAGCTTGGTACTGTCAGTGGTGGAAAGCAGGTTGCAGAGAATCTGGTTTACCAGAAAAAGAGACCTAAAAAGATAGAAGCCACCATACAAAAAGGAGAGCCGGGAAAGGCCGGCAATCTGCTGTATAAGGAAGAGAAATCATCAGATAGGCCAAGTATTCCTTTCGATGAAACCAAGCTTTGCTGATTGAGTCACAAAACCCTTAATACATGCTTTGAATTCCAAAGTGTGTATTAAGGGTTTTATTTATGCTCAAAATAGGTTTTCTGAGATGGCGTCATATATGATCTGTTCACCATTTGGAATACCCTCAGTATCTGCAGTAGTTACCACAAGAAGGTCACGGGAAGGCTGCGCGATGGCCATCTGTCCGTTCATTCCATAGAGAACGAAGCCGTCCATATCATTTATCCATATAAGAAGGCCATAGCCTTTGAACTGCTGAAGGAAATGACTTACGCTTTCTGTATCAGTCAGGTTTGACGTGGCTTCATCCACAAGTTCTTTTGGCAAAAGAGATCTCTCCTGACCGTCAGTGCAGACTACGGTCCCCTTTTTGTAAAGAAGATACAGCATCTTCAAAATGTCCATGGGAGTGGACATAAGGCCGGTTCCGCCCATGGATACATTAAAAGGATCCTTTATCATATAGGAATCCTTAGAATAATCCAGCTGGAAAAGGAGCTCATCCTTTAGGAACTGCAACAGCTCTTTTCCTGTGAGCTTCTCAACCAGGGCGCCCAGAACGTGGGAGGAGCAGGTCTCATAGTGGAAGAGTGTTCCGGGCTCCTGTGTCGGCGTAGTGGTAAAAAAGCTTCCGACCCAGTCAGCCTCCAAATCATTCTTATAGGTTGAAGAAGTGTGCGGAGTTCGCATCATGAGCATGTTGCGTATTGTTGTCTCTTTTATCCGGGGGTTGGTGTGCGCATCTGTGTATTCCGGGAAATAATCAGTGATGTGGTCATCGAGGCTTATCCTGTTACGAGCGGCTAACAGAAGTATTGCCACTCCGGTGTAGCTCTTGCTTATGGAATACATTCTGTGCAGAGTGTCCTTTTCATAAGGGGCAAAGTAATTCTCATATATAAGCTTGTCACTCTTCATGACGAGGAGACTATGCAGTGGAATTTTCTTTTCCTGCAGGGTTAAAAGAATCTTTTCAATACTTTCTGATGGTATCCCGACTTCTTCGGGAAGGGCTCTTTGGAAGCTGAACATGACCTTCTCCTTAATGTTTTTGCTGATAAAAATAGTATACCATGCTATAATATAACATTAGTTAGAAAAAGTATCAGAGAGGTAATTATGTCTTCAATTATTCAGAACAATCAGGTATTCAATAACGAGATCCCTTTTTGCAGGGTTTACAGTATCGAGAGCAAGAAGCAGCTGGAAGAGAGGTTTTTGGCTCATCGTATTTCATATTTTATCGAGTGGCAGGACAAGAGCTTTATCCAGAGACTTTTTGACAGAAGCGGAAGCAAGATTGTCTGCACCTTCAGGATCAACAAGGGTGATATCTTAAAGGCAAGGGAACTGTCACAGGGCATAGAGGGAATCAAGTACAAGGATAACGGTGAGATCAAGAACACAGAGCGCATCCGCAGAAGGAGTGAAGCTGTTAAGGAAGAGGGCACCGGCCTTGAGATGCCTGAGCTTAGGTTTGAGAACAAGGCAGAAAGCCTTGATCGGGAAGAAGAGTAATTTTGGCAGATAACAAACGTACACAAAAACAACCCATGAGCAGGGAAAAGAGCCGCTGCCCTGTATTTAAAAAGTGTGGAGCCTGTCAGATGATAGACACCCCCTACAAGCAGCAGCTTCGCAAAAAACACGCCCACGTGGCGGAGCTTTTGCAGCCCTATTGCAAGGTGGAATCATTTATCGGCATGGATACCCCTGAACACTACAGGTGCAAGGTTCATGCCGTTTTTACGCATGACAGGAAGGGCAATCCTTTGTCCGGCATTTACAGGGAAGGAAGCCATGAAGTGGTTCCGGTGGAGAGCTGTCTTTTGGAGGACCAGAAGGCTGACGCCATCATCGCTTCCATCAGGGGACTGCTTAAGTCCTTCAAGATAAAGACCTTTGACGAGGACAATGGCTTTGGACTTCTTCGCCATGTTCTGATAAGGATAGGCAAGAATACAGGAGAGATAATGGTTGTGCTGGTGACAGTATCCCCCATCTTTCCTTCCAAGAACAACTTCGTAAAGGCCCTTAGGAAACAGCATCCCGAGATCACAACCATAGTCCTTAATGTCAACGACAAGCAGACCAGTATGATACTGGGAGATAAGGAAAAGCCCATCTACGGACCGGGATTTATCTATGATATCTGCTGTGGCATGAGGTTTAAGATAAGCCCCAAGTCCTTTTATCAGGTTAATCCCATCCAACAGGAAGTGCTTTACAAGACAGCTATTGAGATGGCGGATCTCAAGGGAGATGAGGTGGCGCTTGACTGCTACAGCGGTGTTGGAACCATTGGTATTATCGCCAGCCCCCACGTAAAAGAGGTTATCTCCGTTGAGCTTAACAAGGACGCGGTAAAGGATGCAATCCTTAATGCCAGGATCAATGATATCAAGAACGTAACCTTCTACCAGAATGATGCCACGGTCTTCATGCAGCAGATGGCTGATTCCGGTGACAAGGCAGACCTGGTGTTTATGGATCCTCCAAGGTCCGGTTCAACACCTGAATTCATAAAGTCACTGCTCACTCTTGGACCGAGGAAGGTAGTATACATTTCCTGCAGTCCTGACTCCCTGGCCAATGACTTAAAGCTCATTACCAAGGGCGGCTATAAAGCCAAAAGAGCTGTTCCCGTTGACATGTTCCCATTTACCAGAGGAAGCGAAGTGGTAGTGCTCCTGGAGAAGGAAAGCTAAGGAGCGTCCGATCGATAGAAACCCATATGGAAAAAGTAAGCCCCGGACATAAATCCGGGGCTTTGTATTGTGATTTATTCCATTTGACCAAGAAGCTTTTCAGCAGTTACAAGCTTTACGCATACAGTAAAGATCTCCATAGCAAGCTTAAGATCTGTGAGGTTAGGGAAGGTTGGAGCAATACGGATGTTGGAATCGTGAGGATCCTTACCGTAAGGGTATGTGGCTCCGGCTCCGGTCATGGTAACGCCGGCTTTCTTAGCCCTGTCTACGATTGCCTTAGCACATCCTTCGGGAGCATCAAAGCTGATGAAGTAGCCTCCCTTTGGCTTTGTCCAGGCACCTATTCCGTAAGGAGCAAGCTCTCTGTCGAGAATCTCAAGGACTGCCTCGAACTTGGGACGGATGATGGCTGCGTGCTTCTTCATGTGAGCCTTCATTCCTTCAAAGTTTCCAAAGAATCTTACGTGACGAAGCTGATTAACCTTGTCGTGACCAATGGTCTGGATGCTGAGCTGATTCTTGATCTCCTCAAGGTTGTTGAGGGAGGTCGCTATTGCAGCAATTCCGCTTCCCGGGAAAGTGATCTTGGAAGTGGAGGAGAATTTGTAAACCATGTCAGGACTTCCGGCCTTCTTGCACTCCTCAAGGATCTCGATGAGGTAGTCCTGATTGTCATCATAGAGGTGGTGAACACCGTATGCATTATCCCAGAAGATTCTGAAGTCTCTTGCTGCGGGACGAAGACGGGCAAAACGTCTTACTGTTTCGTCTGAGTAGGAGTAACCCTGTGGATTGGAGTACTTGGGAGTACACCAGATTCCCTTGATGGATTCATCGTTAGCCACAAGGCGCTCAACCTCATCCATGTCAGGTCCCGTAGGAGTCATCTGAACCGGAATCATCTCTATACCAAAATACTCAGTGATTGCAAAGTGTCTGTCATATCCGGGAACAGGGCAAAGGAACTTAACCTTTGGAAGCTTGCACCAGGGAGTGTTGCCCATTACACCGTGGGTGTAAGCCCTTGATACGGTATCGTACATAACGTTCAGGGAGGAGTTGCCGTAAATGATAATGTTCTCAGGTTTGTTCTCCATCATGGCGCCAATGAGATCCTTGGCTTCCTTAATACCGGTAAGCACACCGTAGTTACGGCAGTCTGTTCCGTCTTCGCAGGAAAGGTCAGCCTCTGAATTGAGGGCATCCATCATTCCCATGGAAAGATCAAGCTGTTCTCGGCAGGGCTTTCCTCTGGCCATGTTCAGGGAAAGTTCCATTTCCTGGTACTTCTTATATTCGGCCTTGAGTTCCGTTACAATCTTCTCAAGTTCCTGTTTGTTCATCTGTGAAAACTTCTTTGTTTCGCTCTGAGCCTTAGGCATCTTACTCCTCCTACAATCCTTATATTCGTTTTTTTTCTTAATAGAATATAACACACTTTCCTCATCCGCAAGTAGTTAAGTATGTTAAGATAGTATAAAAAGGTGATTTCCTTATATAATATACCCCACATTTTTAACATGCATCATGGGGATGATTGGAGAAACTGATGAATTTACGAGAACTAAAGATTGGACATTCTGCGGTCATTAAAGCTGTAGGAGGAGAGGGAGCTTTAAGACAGCATTTTTTGGATATGGGAGTTATCCCGGGGACTGAGGTTACAGTTATCAAATATGCACCTTTAGGCGATCCGGTGGAGCTTCAGATACATGGCTATGAACTTACACTTCGTCTGGCTGATGCAGAGAAGATCCAGATAGAAGAGATCCCCGAAAGGACCAATAAACACGAGAGAATCACGGAGATTGAACCATCCGAGCACCCCGGAATCGGTGAGGATGGAAAGTACCACTTAAAGGGAGAGGGAGAAAAGCTTCCGGAGGGAACCAGGCTTACTTTTGCTTTAGTAGGTAATCAGAACTGCGGAAAGACTACTCTTTTCAACCAGCTCACTGGAGCTAACCAGCACGTGGGCAATTTCCCGGGGGTTACAGTGGACAGGAAGGACGGACCAATAAGGGACTTTCCAAACACCCTAGTAACAGATCTTCCCGGTATATATTCGATGTCTCCCTACAGTTCAGAGGAGATAGTCTCTAGAAATTTCGTATTAAATGAGAAACCCAGGGCTGTCATCAATATCGTTGATGCCACCAACATCGAGAGAAACATGTACCTTACCATGCAGCTGCTTGAGATGGATATTCCCATGGTGGTGGCTCTTAACATGATGGATGAAGTTGAGGGGAACAACGGCTCTGTTGATATCAACAAGATGGAGGCGCTTCTTGGTGTGCCTGTGGTTCCAATCTCTGCCTCCAAAAATGAAGGCGTAGCTGAGTTGATCCGCCATGCAGTCCATATAGCACAGTATCAGGAAAAGCCTTTCAAACAGGATTTTTGTAGTAAGAGCGATCACGGCGGAGCTATCCACAGAGCAATCCATGCTGTGGAGTCTATCCTTGAAGCTCATGCGGAAGCAGCCGGAGTACCCATAAGATTTGCCACCACCAAGGTCATCGAAGGGGATGAGATTGTTCTTGAGCAGATGAAGCTTGGTGACAATGAAAAAAAGATGATAGACCATATCATTCGTCAGATGGAAGAAGAAAGTGGTATGGACAGAAGCGCAGCCATTGCAGACATGCGCTATGACTTTATAGAAAGAGTCTGTGAGCAGACTGTAGTAAAGCCTTTGGAGAGCAAAGAAAGGATCCGCTCAGAGAAGATTGACAAGATCCTTACCGGCAAGTGGACAGCAATTCCCTGCTTTATCCTTATCATGCTCCTGGTTTGTCACCTTACCTTTAATGTAATAGGAGCTTTTCTTCAGGATCTTTTAGCAAGCGGCATTGATGCCCTTAAGGTTGTGACGGAAGCTGCCATGGTAAACGCCGGAGTAAATGAGGTTATTATGGACCTTGTTATAAACGGAATCTTTGAGGGCGTGGGCGGAGTGCTGAGCTTCATGCCTATTGTAGTTACCCTGTTCTTTTTCCTGTCACTTATGGAGGACAGCGGATACATTGCAAGAGTTGCCTTTTTCATGGACAAGATCCTAAGAAGGATTGGTCTTTCCGGAAGAAGTATAGTACCTCTTCTTATTGGTTTTGGATGTACCGTCCCTGCTGTAATGGCCACAAGAACTCTTCCTTCAAGGCGCGATCGAAGGATGACGATCCTGCTTACTCCCTTCATGAGCTGTTCTGCCAAGGTACCAATCTATGCCTTTTTTGTAAGCGCCTTTTTCCCGGCACACGCAGGGCTTGTCATGGTGGCGTTGTATCTGCTTGGCATCTTTACAGGTATTTTGATTGCAGTTATATACAAAAGAACTTTCTTCAAGGGAGAAGCAGTTCCCTTTGTTATGGAGCTTCCAAACTACAGGCTTCCCGGAGCAAAGAACGTATACAGACTTTTGTGGGAAAAGGCCAAGGACTTCTTTACCAGGGCTTTTTCCGTAATATTTTTTGCCACTATCATCGTCTGGTTCCTGCAGAGCTTTGATCTGCACTTCAACATGGTGGCTGACTCTTCACAGAGTATTATGGCAAAGGTATCGGGACTTTTGGTGCCCCTTTTTGTACCACTTGGCATAGGAGACTGGAGAGTAGTGACATCCTTTATCTCAGGCTTCATTGCCAAGGAGAGCGTTGTAGCCACCATGGAGATGCTCTTTGAAGGCGGAGTGGACAAGGCTCTCACCACAGGAATGGCAGCTACAATCCTGGTATTTTCACTTCTCTACACTCCATGTGTTGCAGCTATAGCATCCATAAAAAGAGAACTTGGAAGCAGATACGCAGTCCTGGTTGTACTTTGGCAATGTGGTGTCGCCTGGCTTGTAGCCCTTGTCTGCAGGATGATTTTCATGGGCCTTGGAATGAATTAATTGAGCCAATAAACACCTTTTTGAGATTGGCAAACTATGCTATACTATAGTCTGGTTATATTTAAAATAGAAAGAGAATGCAAATAATTATGGAGTCGAAGCAGTACAGTAAACGAATCCGATATTTGCGCAGACTCATATTAACTACAGTGGCAGCAGCCTGTCTGATTCCTACCTGCATCTGCGTCATTCTGGCTATCAGGTATGACAGACTCAGTACGAAGTACGAGCAGTCGGAAGCAGACCTTGCCTGGTACAGAGAAAAGTATGGCAGTGAGATGGAAATCCTGTCCTCCGAAGAAGAGGTAAATACTGACGATAGCTCTTTTACCGGCGCTACTACCGCTGAGGGTATGGATGTTGATTATGCCACGATTGATGTAAGTGGTGCCCAGAACCCTGAGAATATCGAGGGTACCAGGTATGTGTACCTGACCTTTGACGATGGACCCAGCACCTACACGGATGATATCCTGGACATCCTGGCAGAATATGATGTGAAGGCTTCTTTCTTTGTATGTGGAAAGCCTGATGCCAAATATACAGATCTTTACAAGCGTATAGTCAGTGAAGGGCATACTTTGGGTATGCATTCATACAGTCACAAATACAGTGAGATTTACTCATCTCTTGAGTCTTTCAAGGCTGATCTGGACAAGCTCAGAATTTTCCTGTATGAAACCACGGGAGTATGGGCGAAGTTCTACAGGTTCCCGGGAGGGAGCTCTAACACGGTAACTCAGGTTCCCGTAGAGGAACTGGTGGATTATCTTGACAGCTCTGAGGTTACGTTCTTTGACTGGAATGTATCTGCCGGAGATGACTATAACGGAGCCACAAAGGATACCATATATGCCAACATCGTGAACAATGTTCCCAAGTTCAAGCACTGCGTAGTTCTTATGCATGATGCGGCTGACAAGAAGAGCACGGTGGACGCTCTTCCCGAGATCATTGAAGCGATACAGGGCATGGATGATACAGTGATAGTACCGATAACCGATGACACGTTACCGGTTCAACATATCAATAATAATTAAGAAAAAATTTTTGAATGGAGGATATCAGGATGGGATTTTTTTCTGAGCTTAAGAGTGATCTCTCACAGGCAGTAAACACATTGATGCCTGAGGATAAGCCAGAGACAGAAGCTCTTGATAAAAGCAAGACTGAGGAGCCGGTAGTTAAGCCTGTTGATCTTGACAGCATGCTGGATCGTCTTGACGATATCAAGCTTGATGAAGCAAAAGAGCCTGAAGCTGTGGAGGAGACAAAGCCGGAGGAGCCGGCAAAAGAGGAGACTACAAGCCGTGAGGCAGTAGAGGAAGTAAGGGAAGTCCTTGATGAGGCCATTGAGATCAAGGAAGAAGTCAAGGCTGTAGAAGAAGAGGCTGCAACTACTCTTGACGAAGCCAAGGTACTTGAGGAGAAGATTGAGGAGCAGACTCAGGCCGAGATCAAGATCGAGGAGCCTAAGAACGCTTTAGAGGCAATCAATCCAACACATATCGACAAGTACGTTGCAGATGTTAATGCAGAAACAGAAGAAATTACTAGAAATGGGGGAATTGAAACTATGGATTTCGAACAGCAGACACCAACAGATGAAGTTGCCAGCATTACCGAAGGAATGATCGTTAAGGGCGACATTGCCACAACAGGATCTCTTGACCTTATCGGAAAGATCACAGGTAACATCAAATGTCTTGGAAAGCTCAATGTAACAGGTGAGATTTCAGGCGATTCAGATGCAGCTGAGATCTATGCAGAGTCAGCAAGGATCACAGGTGAAGTAAGATCAAAGGGAAGCGTTAAGGTTGGCCAGAGCACAGTCATCGTTGGTAACATCTTTGGATCCAGCGCAGTTATCGCAGGCGCTGTAAAGGGTGACATCGATGTTCACGGACCTGTAGTTCTTGATACAACAGCTATCGTAATGGGTAACATCAAGTCTCAGTCAGTACAGATCAACAACGGTGCTGTTATCGAAGGTATGTGCTCACAAGCTTATGCTGATGTTAATCCTTCAGAGTTCTTTGAAGGCCTTAAGAATAAATAATGAGGTTATGGACAGATGAGAATATTATTAAAGCTCAGTGGAGAAGCCCTTGCAGGGGAGAAGAAGACAGGATTCGATGAGGAGACTGTCAGAAAGGTCGCTCTGCAGGTCAAGAAGCTTGTGGACGATGGATGTCAGGTTGGTATCGTTATAGGCGGAGGCAATTTCTGGAGAGGTCGCAGCAGCGAGAATATAGATCGCACTAAGGCTGATCAGATCGGAATGCTTGCCACCATAATGAACTGCATCTATGTTTCGGAGATTTTCAGAAGCGTAGGCATGATGACCAATATACTCACTCCTTTTGAGTGCGGATCCTTTACAAAGCTCTTTTCAAAGGACAGAGCCAACAAGTACTTCGATAAGAACATGGTTGTGTTCTTCGCAGGTGGTACGGGTCATCCATATTTCTCAACAGATACAGGTGTTGTCCTTCGGGCCATTGAGGTCGAGGCAGATTACATCCTTCTTGCCAAAGCCATTGACGGTGTATATGAC
>DFGW01000088.1 GCA_002372465.1 Butyrivibrio sp. UBA3740 | reverse complement strand
TGGACCAAGTCCATGCTTGAGCAGATCCTTTCTGATATCCAGAAGGCTGATCCTGAATGGAATGTAGTTCTCCTTAGATACTTTAATCCTATCGGAGCTCACAAGAGCGGAACTATCGGAGAGAATCCTAACGGAATTCCTAACAACCTGATGCCTTATATCACACAGGTTGCTGTAGGTAAGCTTCCTAAGCTCAATGTATTTGGTAACGACTACGATACTCCGGATGGAACCGGTGTCCGCGACTACATCCATGTAGTTGACCTGGCAGTTGGTCATGTTAAGGCCCTTAAGAAGCTTGCACCAGGAAGCGGACTTAACATCTACAACCTCGGAACAGGCGTTGGCTACAGCGTACTTGATATCGTTAAGAACTTTGAAGAGGCAACAGGCGTTAAGATCCCTTATGAGATCAAGGACAGACGCCCCGGCGATATCGCTATCTGCTACTCAAAGGCTGACAAGGCCGAAAAGGAACTTGGCTGGAAGGCCGAGAACGGAATCAAGGAGATGTGTGCTGATTCCTGGAGATGGCAGAGCCAGAATCCTAACGGATACGAAGACTGATAAACAGACATAAAGCGACTTACTGAGTGCTCATCATGCTTGCATGGTGAGCATTCTTATTTTATATTTAGCATAGCAAAAGACATATGGAGGGTATGAAATGTTTAGACTTTGGGTGCGCCTTGTCAGAGACAATCACCTGGTAAAGGACATGGTGGTCTGTGATGAAACCTATGACACCAGAACACATAAGGTAATGAATGCCATAGAGAAGGCCTGCTATGAGATGGATCTTTCCAAGCCAATCTGGCTTGATACCACGGTGAAGGACTTCCAGATTCACGCCAAATGCAGGTTTACACAGGACGCATTTATCGATGATATCTCTTTTGACTACATGGAAATACAGGTCATAGAGGAAGACGAATATTAGATTTGTTAATTTTTATATAAGAATTAAAACACAATTCTGTCACAGATGAAATCTATACTAAAGCCATAAAAAATGAAAGGAAGGAAATAAATCATGTACGAAGATGATAAGAATGTTTCCAATCCATATAGTGGCGGCAGTTATAGTGGGCAGAATAATCCATATAATAATCAGGGCGGCTACAATACTCAGTCCCCTAATAATTCATATAACACCGGTAACTACACACCAAGTTATTCCTATGGACAGACAAGCTACAACTACAACCAGAATGGTCAGCCAACTTATGGAACATATCAGTACAATGCAAATGGCGCAGGGAACGTAGTTCCTCCGGAGGCTCCGGTTAAAAAGAAACACACAGCAGCTGCAGTAATCGCAGCAATCTGCATTTTGGCTCTTGTTGTTGGAGGTGTAGGCTTTGCCTACAATACCTTTGCAAGAAGAATGGGAAGTGCAGAAAATGAGGTTGCTACTACCCAGGAGCAGACCACCAATGAGTCTGTTGCAGAAAATAATGACATTCCTCAGGTGATTGAGAGGGCTGATGATACTGACATTGAGACCACAACAGTAACCGGAGAGACCATGGCAGTGGTTACAGATGTAACTGCAGTAGTTAAAGAAGTTATGCCGGCAATGGTCATCATCCACAACAACTATACAGCATCAGCCAGTTACTTCGGCTATGTTCAGCAGGAAGAAGCTCAGGCATCAGGAAGTGGAATCATTGTTGGTGAGAACGACTCAGAGCTTCTTATTGCAACCAACTACCACGTAGTTGAGGGTGCAGATTCTCTGGAAGTTATTTTTGCTGACGACACCACTGTTGAGGCAGTTGTAAAAGGAACAGATTCAACAATGGATCTTGCTGTTATCGCAGTAATGCTGGATGACATTTCATCAGATACCAAAGACGCTATCAAGATAGCAACCCTTGGTGACAGCGATGCTCTTACACTTGGTGAGCCGGCCATAGCAATCGGTAATGCTCTTGGATACGGCCAGTCAGTTACCACAGGTGTTATCTCAGCTTTGAATCGTGAGGTTGAGATTTCAGAGGGTACTACTCAGACCTTTATTCAGACTGATGCAGCCATCAACCCCGGTAACTCAGGTGGAGCTCTTCTTAACCTCCAGGGCGAGGTAATCGGAAT
Source organism: Butyrivibrio sp. UBA3740 (assembly GCA_002372465.1). Lineage (GTDB taxonomy): Bacteria > Bacillota > Clostridia > Lachnospirales > Lachnospiraceae > Butyrivibrio. Next base: position 12,302 of record DFGW01000088.1, on the reverse strand, counting down.
CAACTCCAACAAGATCGGTGGTGACACCATCGAGGGTATGGGATATGCAATCCCGATTTCAGTAGCAAAGCCTATCATCGACAAGCTCATGAATGAGAAGACCATGATCAAGGTTTCAGCTGAAGACCGTGGATACATCGGAATCTCAGGCGTAAGTGTTACATCAGATGTTTCCGCATACTACGGAATTCCTCAGGGCGTGTACGTTGCAGAAGTTTCTGAAGGAAGCGGTGCTAAGAATGCTGGAATCCAGAAGGGCGATGTAATTACAGAGTTTGAGGGTGTAGAGATCACATCAATGGATGACCTTCAGACAAGACTTCAGTATTATGAAGCCGGAACTGACGTTACTATAAAAGTAATGAGACAGAACGGAAGCGAATATGTGGAGCAGGAGTACACAGTTACTCTGAGCTATTCCTCAGATATTTCAAAAGGCAACACGGATTCAAATGCAGGAGAGGATGGTTCTGCTGAACAGTACGACGGAGCTCAGCAGCCTGCAATGCCCGGCAATAAGGGCGGTCAGCCACAGCAGGGACAGGAAGGTAGTGGCGGCCACTGATAAGTATTCGGCAAATAAGTAGCAGTGTTCGTCATACTATACGAACCGCGGACAGGTACAATCCTATCCGCGGTTTTCTTGTTATTAATGGTAAAGATTGTGGGAGAAGCTCAGAGAATGTTATAATCAGATAAACGTATAATTATTCCCTGTGAAAAAGGAGATAAGTCTTATGGAAGAGATGATGAAGAATGTTGGAAGAGCTATGTCTGTAAGAATGGGTATTACGATGAGCCTTTGTCTATCCCTTGTAGGTACACTTTCTTCCGGACATTTTACGCCGATAGGATTCCTTGTTGGATTTGTTGTGAGCTCCGTCATAAGTCTCCTTATCGGATTTATAATTCCCGTGGGGAAATTGGCGGAAGGTGCTCGGGAGAAGGCAGGATTTGAGAGGGGAACTGTCAAGGCAAGATTTTTAGAGACCTTCATCTTTGACCTTATTTATACGCCGATTATCACAGCAGCCATGGTGTATTTTGCATACAGGATGATCATCATGCAAAGCGGCGGAATGGCACAGCCAAATTACTGGGGAATGTTTTTTCCATCCCTGATCATTTGCTTTGCGGCTGCTTTTGTTCTGATATTTTTTGTTCAACCTATATTTATGAAGAGCGTTATGAAGAAGTACAATGTTCCCGGAATGGGTCCACAGGGTGGCCAGGGTCAAGGACCCGGGAATGCGCAGTAATGGCAGAGAGATGAATTTTTATGTAGGAGGTAAAGGGCATGAATGATGTGGTATTTAAAAGAAATGAACTTCTGGCACAGACTGTAATAAAGGGTCTTGAGTCCAGGAATATGAAGGGGTATTACGCAGCAACCAAGGCTGAGGCAATGCAAAAGGCCATGGAACTTATTCCGGAAAAGAGCTCTGTAACCATGGGAGGTGCCATGAGCGCCCATGAGATCGGGCTTGTGGAAATACTTAAGACAGGGGATTATAACTTCATAGACAGAGATGCCTATGAGGATAAAAGAGCAGCAATGCTGGCTGCATACGACGCAGACTTCTTTATTTCCAGCGCCAATGCCATGACAGACGATGGCATACTTGTAAATATAGATGGTAATGCCAACAGGGTTTCGGCTATAGCCCAGGGACCGAAGAAAGTTCTTTTCATTGTGGGCATGAACAAGATATGCCCGGATCTGGACAGTGCCATGAAGAGGGCAAGGAATGTGGCAGCTCCCATAAATGTGCAGCGCTTTGGTCTTAATACACCCTGCGCCAAGACAGGAAAGTGCATGGACTGTAAGTCGCCGGACACTATCTGCTGTCAGTTCCTGATAACAAGGTATTCAAGACACGCCGACAGAATTCATGTTATCCTGGTTAATGACAACTTAGGGTTCTAAAAAGAATAAAAATATGAATGACCAGCCTACCATGAAAATGCATGGCTGGTTATTCTTTGCGATGGAGTATGGATATGGACATTAAAGCGGTCATCTTTGACCTGGACGGAACATTAACTGACACGGAAAAATTCTACCAGACAGCCTGGCCTGAGGCCCTGGCTCACTTTGGATATGAGATGGAACCCTGGATGCCCTTGGAGCTCAGGTCATTGGGACGGCCCTTTGCGCCCCAGCGTTTCAAGGAGTGGTTCGGGGAAGATTTTGACTACAATGAAGTGAGAGAGTACAGGAAAAAGCTTGTGGCTGACATTCTTGCAGAGAACGGGATACCACTAAAGCCCGGGGCAAAAGAGATACTGGTCTGGCTTCGGGAACATGGCATTCTTACATGTATTGCCACAGCTAACGACTATGAACGAACTAAGGGCTATCTTCTAAAGCTTGGACTTTTCGATCACTTTGACAGAATAATCTGTTCCGATATGGTAAAGCTTGGAAAGCCTGCCCCTGACATCTATGCATATGCCTGCGAGCAGCTTTCACTTGACCCCAAGGAAACCTTCGCTGTAGAAGATTCCCCCAACGGAGTCACCAGCGCCTACCTTGCCGGCTGTAACGTGATCATGGTGCCTGACCTGACAGAGCCTGATGAAGAACTCCGTAAGAAGCTCTATGCCCGTGTCGACAAGCTGCTTGATATAAAAGAACTGATAGAATATTAGATAATAATAGCCCCAGATCGCTGTGATCTGGGGCTTATTGTATGATTTAACCTTTTTTCTCTGCTTCCATGGAGGCTCTGAGCTCTCCGCTCTTGTAGCGCTCGATGATGTTGTTGATACGCTCTACAGGATTCAGAAGATCGCTGATAGAGGCATCGTGGTTAAGTGTATCGATCAGGTATGCGATGTATTTGCTCATATCGCAGCTGATGTACCAGTCTCTTGAAAGAAGCTCAGGAGTCTGATAGATAAGGTTTGTGGTAAGAACCTTGTCAATGAGTCCCTCTTCGTGGGCCTTGTCGAATACTTCCAGGCCACTGGTGAACAGACCAAAGGTTGAAAATGCATAGATTCTGGCAGCCTTGCGCTCCTTAAGAGCTCTGGCTACATCGATCATGCTCTCACCGGAGGAGATCATGTCATCGACAATGATAACTGACTTGCCCTCTACGCTGCTTCCCAGGAATTCGTGGGATACGATAGGGTTTCTTCCATCCACAACCTGAGTGTAGTCACGCCTTTTGTAGAACATTCCTACGTCCAGTCCAAGAACTGAAGCAAGATATATAGCACGGCTCATTCCGCCTTCATCAGGTGAGATAACCATCATATGCTCTGAATCGATCTGGAGATCCCAGACATTTCTAAGAAGAGCTTTAATAAACTGATATGTGGTGCGGACAGTCTCAAATCCGTTGAGAGGAATTGCGTTCTGTACGCGGGCATCGTGGGCATCAAAGGTGATGATGTTATCAACACCCATATTTACAAGCTCCTGAAGAGCGATTGCACAATCCAGTGATTCACGGGAACTTCTCTTGTGCTGCCTTGACTCGTAGAGGAATGGCATGATGACGGTTATCCTTCTTGCCTTACCACCTACAGCGGCAATGATTCTCTTAAGATCCTGATAGTGATCATCAGGAGACATGTGATTGATCTGACCAAAAAGTGAATAGGTCTCAGAATAGTTACATACATCTACCAGAAGATAGAGGTCATCACCTCTGACAGAAGTCTTGATTACGCCTTTGGCTTCGCCTGTTCCAAATCTTGGAATCTCAGCATCAAGAATATAAGTGGGGCGCTCATAACCTGTAAATGCAAGGCTGCCCTTGTGCTCATTCTCTCTTTCAGCTCTCCACTTGACGAGATAGTAATCAACCTTCTCTGCAAGTGGTCTGGTACCCTTTAAGGGAATCATGCCCAGGGACCCGACAGGGATGGTCTCCAGATTACGCTTCTCTTCTCTCTTTGACATTATCAAAATTCCTCGCTTTCTTTTTTGGCGATTTTCTTCTTGTTTCTGATATCCGGTCCGGACAGTTTGAGCACCCTGAAGTTACTGGTGATCCGTGAAAAGATACGGTCCGAATATGTTTGTTGTAATCCCTCAAGCGAAAAGTTTGTGGTAATTATCGTAGATTTTTTGCGATTATCCCTCTCATTTAAAAGTGAGAACAACTCTGATGTAACCAGATTGGTTATTCTCTCTGAACCAAGGTCGTCTATTATGAGCAGCTCACAGTTGTATATGTCTTCATACAGAGCTCTGAGCTCATCCTTGGCCTTATAGTCAAATGTGCTTTCTGCAATCATCTCAAACAGTCCGATTGAGCTGAAATAGATGACTGAATGCCCCTTCTTAAGCAGTTCGTCTGCTACACATATTGACAGGAAGGATTTACCAGTCCCTACTGTACCATAAATAAATAAATTTTGGTAGTCGTGGTCGAAATTATTTATAAAATCTTCAGCAGCCTTACGGGCACCTATGAATCTCTTTAAATCCTCGCCCTGATAATACTCATCAGACATTTTTCTGAAGTTGTTGGATCTGGTAAGGGCCCTGAGATTGGACTTGTCATAAAGGGTTTCAATGATCTTTTGCTTAAAGCAATGACACTTTTCATTGCCGATATATCCGGTGTCCTTACAGTCCTGGCAGGTGTAACCCATGTCCAGATAATCAGAAGAGTAGCCGGCCTCTGATAAAAGAACCGACTTCTGCCTTGCAAGTTCAGCCAATTGCTTTTTTAAAAGACTCCGGTCAAGTCGCTCTCCGGAAAGAAGTCTTTTGCCAAACTCAACACTGGCGGAGGCTGTCTGATCGTCCAGCTCTTTATAGCCGTCTACGTTATCGTAGACGCTCTGAAGTCTCTCCTCCAGTTCCTGCCTGTGTAGAGAACGTCTTTCTTCATATTCATGCATTATGCTGTCATACTGTGCATTGGTAAGAGCCATGATGTCTCCTTTGATATTCAATGGTATGTGGCTGCTATACAGAGCCACATAAGTATGGCCCTGTACGTGTTTCAGGGAGGGCATTGAGCCGCCGCTAAACCAAAAGTACAGGGCCGAACTTGTGAGTTCCCTTTCATCTGATTCCCCAATCAGACTTAAGGTTCAGTTGTCCAGAAGCTGCTTCTCGAGCTCAACAAAATCATATGTATTCTGCTGGAACTGATTAAAGCGGTTCTGTGGTCCGCCGAGACGAATAGATGATTCGCCGGGGCGAAGTTTAGAGTCGATGGATGATACGGAAGCCGTTTTTTTCTTTTTCATGAGATCTGCTGTGTGATTTGCATCCAGCCTGGCAATATCCTCCCTTGTGCATACTTTCTCACTATGCCAGGATCTGAGAATGGCGTCGCAATACTTAAGACGTCCTCTCTGTGTCGCCATAACAGTGCGGTCGCAGGCTTCCAGAATGATATCCATCGAAAATCCCAACTCTTTCCTCCACTTGTTTATGAAAGTGACTTCTTTCTCAGTGGGGCTGTTTTCCATACCGAGTGCCTTCATGATAGTGATAAGGTCGCTGTCATGCTTGTAGATCTCGACGCGAGCCTGTTTTGGCGTTTTGATGCCTTGTTGATTCCAGTTAATGGCTACTTTCTCCATGTACCTGAAATCGTTCTTATGATTATCGACGCAATACTGCATCAGATAGTCCAAGAGATCATCAGAGAATGACAGCTCATCGTGAATGTAGTAGACAGTTGTCATCTCACTTGTATTAAGTGGTCTTCCAAAATACTGTTCTGCAACGAACAGGATATTCGAGCCTTCAGACTGCTTAAAGGTCTTAAGCTGAGAGGCTGAATAATTAGGCTTTGCAGGAATGGCACTGGGTTCTTCCTTGGGCTGCTCCTGTAGTACAGGGGCAAGGACCGGTCTTGCCACAGTGTCGCTCTTTCTTCTGCCGTAGTTAAGCTTGGACTTAGCTACGATGTCTTCCATATGAATTCCTGTAAGGTTCTGGGAGGTGTCGTATTCGAGACTTATAAGTCCCTTCTTCTCCCAATATTTAAGTGCACGGATAACGTCCGATTCTGTATGATTGAATTTATCTGCCAGAGCCTCAACGCTGGTAGGTAAATTCGCACTCATCATACGCAGTAAAAAGAGGTAGATCTTAATCTGCGCATCGTTTGCGTCCTGCATGTATTCATCAATAAAAATGTTGGAAACATAAGTAGAATCCTCCCCACAATTAGAACTTATTGTTACTCGCCCCATCATATACTTCATCACCTGCTTTACTAGATATCCTACTCCGAAATCAAATTGCCTTTCGTTTCGGAACAATTCCGATTATAGCATGGGGATTTTTAAAATGATATTGGAAAAAGTGACGAAGAAATCCAGTAAATATCAAGGGATTCCGAATTGGGTAAATTTTGTGGACAATGTGGATAACGTGGATTATTTATAATTAATTTATAAAATAAGGTCTGGCTACAACGTTTTCGTAGTCAGACCTTTATCCACCAAAAGTGATATACATAAATATAATTTTGGGGTGGAAATGTGGATAAGTTTTATTTACCAAGGAGCTCATCGCCGATTTTAACCACATCTCCGGCTCCCATGGTTATCAACAAATCTCCTTTAGTGCAATTTTGCAGAAGGAATTTTTCAATTTCATTAAAGTTTTCAGTGGTCGGAAAATAATTACACTCGTGACCAAGTTCCACGATCTTGTCCCTTAGAGTTCTGGAGCTGATACCCAGTGTATCCTTCTCTCTTGCAGCATAAATATCAGCCAGTACCACATGGTCTGCCAGTGACAGAGCCTTAGCAAACTCATTTAAAAGAGCTTTTGTCCTGGTGTATGTGTGTGGCTGGAATACACACCAGATCTTTTCGTGTGGATAGTTCTGGGCTGCTGTAAGAGTTGCCCTGATCTCCGTTGGGTGGTGGGCATAGTCGTCGATAATGGTAACGCCCCCAATCTCGCCCTTGTGTTCAAAACGCCTGCTGGTTCCGCCAAAGCGTGAAAGAGCTTCAATAATATGAGCTTCTTCTATATTAAGAATGTTTGCAACAGCAATGGCTGCCAGAGCGTTATAAACGTTGTGTATGCCTGGAACTGCCAGCTTCACCTTTAGCTCTTTTCCCTCAGGAAGGTGAGCTGTGAAGGAAGGATTGCCGTTTTCATCATATACTATGTCGCTTGGATAGTAATCAAAATCGCTCTTTGATCCGTAGGTTATGATACTGCATGGAAGACCCTCTGTGATCTCGGAGACATTTTCAATATCGCCGCTTATTACAAGAGATCCGTCTGCAGGAAGGAGCTGGGCAAACTTTCTGAAGGAATGTCTTATGTCGTCAAGATCCTTGAAGAAATCAAGATGGTCTGCATCTATATTGGAAATAACACTGATCTTTGGGAAAAAGCTAAGGAAGCTGTTGGTATATTCACATGCCTCGGTGACGAAATATTCAGACTTTCCGACTCTGATGTTGCCACCGATATCCTTGAATACACCACCTATAGAAAGTGTAGGATCTGTATCCGCCTCCAAAAGAATCTTGGAAAGCATGGAGGTTGTCGTTGTCTTGCCGTGGGTTCCGCTGATCGCCACAGGAAGCTCGTACTCCTTCATGATCTGGCCAAGGAGCTCAGCTCTTGTAAGCATTGGGATTCCTGCCTCTTTGGCTGCCATAAACTCCGGGTTATCGGGATGAACGGCTGCTGTGTAAACCACCACGTCAATCTTGTCGGCCGAAGTGATGTTCTCAGATCTTTGTCCGTAGTTGATCTTTATCCCCTTTTCTTCCAGGGCCTTGGTCATGGCGGATTCCTTGGAATCTGATCCGGAGATCTTAAAGCCCTCTTCTATGAGAATCTGGGCAAGTCCGCTCATGGAAATGCCGCCGATACCTATAAAATATACGTGTACGGGATTTTTAAAATCGATTTTATACATAGATATGCCTCGTTGAATTTGTTATTGAAACTACTTTATTCTAGCACTTATAAATCATAAGTCAAAAATCAGACAATTCTAAAACGTTTAAGTGAATTATATATCATATTTAGGTTTTTTTGTGTTTTTTTCACTGTGACTTGTGATATACTAAAATATAAGAAAAAAGGCATATTTGGTGTATCAAAAAGTACTATTGCAACGAGGTGGAACATGATAAAAAAAGAGATGATCGCCATGCTTTTAGCAGGGGGACAAGGCAGCAGACTGGGGGTTCTGACTTCCAAGATGGCTAAGCCCGCAGTTTCTTTTGGGGGAAAGTACAGAATCATAGATTTTCCTTTAAGTAACTGCATCAATTCAGGAGTGGATACTGTTGGTGTGCTTACACAGTACAGACCGCTTCGGCTTAATTCTCATATCGGAATCGGTATTCCGTGGGATCTGGACAGAAATTTCGGAGGTGTTACAGTTCTTCCTCCATACGAGAAGAGTGCAAACAGTGAGTGGTACACAGGTACTGCCAATGCAATCTATCAGAATATGGAATACATGGAGAACTACAATCCCGACTATGTTCTCATCCTTTCCGGAGACCATATCTACAAGATGGACTATGAGACGATGCTTGATTTCCACAAGTCAAGCAACGCCGATGTCACAATCGCCGTAATGCCTGTTCCAATGGAAGAGGCCAGCAGATTCGGCATTATGATCACAGATGAGAACAAGCGCATAGTTGACTTCGAGGAGAAACCCGAGCATCCTCGCAGCAATCTGGCTTCAATGGGAATCTATATCTTTTCATGGAAGGTCCTTAGAGATGCACTTATCAAGAACAAGGACCAGGCAGGTCTTGACTTTGGTAAGCATATCATCCCTTACTGCAAGGACCAGGGCCAGTCACTTTACGCTTATGAATTTGACGGCTACTGGAAGGATGTAGGAACACTTACATCATACTGGGAAGCCAATATGGAGCTGATCGATATCGTTCCTGAGTTTAACCTCTATGAGGAGTACTGGAAGATATACACAGCCAGCGACGTTCAGCCGCCTCAGTTCCTTGGTGTAGACAGCGCCATTGAAAGGAGTATTGTGGGCGAGGGCTGCGAGATTGACGGACAGGTTTATAACTCCGTAATCGGTCCCGGCGTCAAGATTGGAAAGGGCACAGTTGTAAGCCACTCCATCATCATGAATGAGACAGAGATTGGCGAGAACTGTAACATAGAGAAGGCTATCATTGCCGAGAAAGCCAAGATTGGTTCCGGCGTTACACTGGGAGCCTTCGAGGAAAAAGAAAATGAGACCAAACCCGGCATTTATTGCGAGGGCCTTGTCACTATCGGTGAGAGATCAGTTATTCCTAACAATGTAAAGGTTGGTAAGAATACAATGATTTCCGGCGTAACTACCGCAGAGGATTATCCGGACGGAATCCTGGACAGCGGCAGAACACTAGATAAGGCAGGTGATTGAGTATGAGGGCGATTGGTATTATTTTAGCAGGCGGCAGTAGCAGCAGGATGCAGGAACTCTCCAAGAGAAGAGCGGTTTGCGCAATGCCAGTGGCAGGCTTTTACAGAAGTATCGACTTTGCCCTGAGCAACATGACCAACTCACACATTCAGACAGTTGCCGTATTCACACAGTACAATGCAGGAAGTCTTAACACACACCTTAGTTCCTCAAAGTGGTGGGACTTCGGACGTAAGCAGGGAGGATTATACGTCTTCACCCCTGCGGTCAAGGCATCAGGAAACCTCTGGTACAGAGGAACAGCAGATGCCATCGCACAGAACCTTGAATTCCTTCGCAGCTGTCACGAGCCATATGTCATCATTACTTCCGGCGACTGTGTTTACAAGATGGATTACGGCAAGCTTTTAGAGTACCACATTCAGAAGCAGGCAGACATTACAGTGGTATGTAAGGATATGCCGGCCACCATCGACACAGAGAGATTCGGAACCATCCGCATGAATGAGGAGAGCAGGATCGAGGAGTTTGAAGAAAAACCGGTGGTTTCCAAATCCAACACCATCTCCTGCGGTATATACGTCATCAGAAGACGTCAGCTCATCGAACTCATTGAGAGGGCTGAAGAGGAAGAGAGATACGACTTCGTAAGAGACATCCTTGTAAGATACAAGGACATGAAGAGGATTTACGGATACAAGATCAAGGAATACTGGAGCAACATAGCTTCGGTTGAGGATTACTACAGGACCAACATGGACTTCCTTAAGCCCGAGATCCGCCAGTACTTCTTCCGTGAGTATCCCGGTATCTACACCAAGGTCGTAGATCTTCCGCCGGCTAAATACAATGTTGGGGTAAGCGTCAAGAACAGCCTTATTTCAAGCGGATGTATAGTAAACGGAACAATTGAGGATTCAGTTATTTTCAAGGGGGCATTTATTGGAAATAACTGCTACATCAAGAACTCCATCATCCTGAATGATGTTTATATTGGAGACAATTCACATATCGAGAACTGTATAGTAGAAAGTCACGGAACCATACAGGCCAACTCCTTCTATAAAGAAGAGAACGGCATCAAGGTAGTAGTGGAAAACAACGAGAGATATGTCATTTAAATAGTCACTGTTACTTCAGTTTGTACCAAAGAGGGGGTTACATCATGAAGATTACAGATATTCGCGTAAGAAAAGTTGCCAAGCAGGGAAAGATGCGTGCAGTAGTTTCAGTTACTTTCGACAATGAGTTTGTTGTTCATGACATCAAGGTCATCGAGGGTGACAGAGGCCTGTTCATCGCCATGCCAAGTAAGAAGTCTGCAGACGGAGAGTACAGGGATATAGCTCATCCTATCAACTCCGATATGAGAGGACTTCTTCAGACCCAGATCCTTGAGGCTTTTGACAAGGCATCTGAGGAAGCGGACGAAGCTCCGGAAGCACCTGTTGAGGCTTGACAAGGAACGAGGCTAAGTTAATAATGTAGAAACAGCAGGGGACTTAGAAAGCTAGGTCCCCTGTTTAGCTGTAAGGAAATGGGGAGTATGGATACATGTTGGGGTTTTTGAAGGCTCTTTTAACCGGGAAAAGAAATGAGGAAGAAGGCAGAATGTTCGTTATAGTCGGGCTGGGAAACCCTGAGAAAAAATATTTTGACACACGCCACAACGTGGGCTTTGCTACTATTGATGCACTTTCAGATAAGTATAACATCGGACTTACGGAGACCAAATTCAAGGCTGTATATGGTAAGGGCAGGATCGGTAACGAGAGAGTGATCCTTGTTAAGCCGCTGACCTACATGAACCTGTCAGGAGAAGCTGTTGCGCCCATATGCAATTACTTCAAGGTGGACACGAAGTCAGAGCTTATCGTAATCTCCGATGATGTGGAACTTGATGTTGGCAAGATCCGCGTGCGTCCCAAGGGAAGCGCCGGAGGACACAACGGACTTAAGAATATAATCGCACAGCTTGGCCACGACGAGTTTTCAAGAGTCAGGGTGGGCGTTGGCAAAAAGCCAAAGGAATGGGATATGGTGGACTGGGTCCTTGGACATTTCGAAGGGGAAGATGCCACCTCCATAAAAGAAGGAATTGAAGATGCTGCAGGAGCTGTCCTTGAAATCATTGAAAACGGCACCGACAGCGCCATGAACAAGTTTAATGGAAAGAAATAAATGAGAGCAATCACAACACCCTTAAGTGAGCTTGTAGAATTTAATGAGATAAACAGTTACCTGGAAAAGCCCTTTGCCTGTGCTGAAGTGACCGGCTGCGTTGACTCGCAGAAGCTCCACTTCATAGACGGTCTTGGGGCTGACTTTAAATACAGGATCATTGTGACCTATTCTGACCTTCGGGCAAAAGAGATCTATGAGGACTATAAGTTTTACGACAGAAATGTCACTGTGTATCCGGCCAAGGACCTTATCTTTTACCAGGCGGATGTTCACAGCAACGAGATCGTAAGGCAAAGGATCCGCTGCATGAGAAGGCTTCTGGAGGGAAGACCTGTAACGGTCGTGACCACCTTCTCTGCGCTGATGGCGCCTCAGATAAAGCCGGAAGTTATCAAGGAACATATCCTTTCTCTTGATAAGCACAGACCGATAGATGAAGCAGAGATAGGCAGGAAGCTGGTGACCATGGGCTACACCAGAAACTATCAGGTTGAAGCCCCCGGAGAGTTCTCCATCCGCGGAGACATTGTGGACGTCTTTGACCTGACGGAGGAGAACCCCTTCAGAATTGAGCTGTGGGGCGACGAGATCCAGTCCATCAGAAGTTTTGATATCCTGTCTCAGCGCTCTCTTGAAAAGCTTGAGTCCGTGGATATCTATCCCGCCTCCGAGATCATTCTGGAGGAAGACCGTCTTGAAAAGGGAATGGAGAAGATCGAGGCGGATACTGAGAAGATAGTAAAGGTACTTCGGGAACAGTTCAAG
>DFGW01000222.1 GCA_002372465.1 Butyrivibrio sp. UBA3740 | reverse complement strand
AGGTTAAAGAGGTAACAGGTAACACATGTGCAAAGGGTGACATTTACGCAAGAAAAGAAGTAGTTAACCCTACCAGAATCGTAACCAGCACTGTTAAGATTGTTGGCGGCGACAAGGAAAGAGTTTCAGTAAAGACAGCAAGCGATATTCCAAAGAGCAAGATCTTCGATGTTATTAAAGACATCGATGCAGCAGAGGTTAAAGCTCCTGCCAGAATCGGTGATGTTCTTATAAAGGATGTTGCCGGAACAGGTGTGGACGTTGTAGCTACAAGGAACGTAGAAGCTGTCTGATCGCAAAAAGTTTATATTTTCTGTATAAACCTGTTGCAAACAAATAGAAATAGAATTAGAATACAAGGTGTACTAGTTCGGATAGTACACCTTGTATTTTTTGTGCAGAGCTCTTGGCGAGGTCCTTTCGAGCCTAGAGCGAGCCAGTCACTGACACTTAGCGAGGTTTTCTCGAGCTTAGTGGAAGGGACATATGGAGGGGAGCATGAATTTGATTGATTATTCGGATAGCAGACCTATCTACGAACAAATTGTAGAAAACTTCAAGATGCAGATCTTCAAAGGGATTTTAAGAGAGGGAGATCAGATGCCATCAGTGAGGTCTTTGGCAGTTGAACTATCCACCAATCCCAATACCGTTCAGAAGGCCTATACAGAGCTGGAGAGACAGGGCTTTATTTACACTGTCAAAGGCAGGGGGAACTTTGTAAAGGGCGATTCACTCCTTGTGGAGAACAAGAAGGAAGAGCTGGTGAAGCAGATCATAGAGCTTTTTACCGAAGCTCATGAGATTGGACTATCACTGGATGAACTGGTAGAAGAGATCAAGAAGAAGCTTGCGGATATTACGCTTGGGGGTGAAAACGTATGATTGAACTTTTAGATCTTGAGAAAAATTTTGACGACATTAAAGCTGTCGCTTCGGTTTCGCTTAACATTCTGGATGGGGAAGTCTTTGGACTTGTGGGAACAAACGGAGCCGGAAAGAGCACTATACTAAGGATAATTTCAGGGGTTATAAAGCCTGACTCCGGAATAGTTCTGGTGGATAAGAGACCTGTGTACGACAACCCGGAAGTTAAAAGTGACCTGTTCTATATATCAGATGAACAGTTCTTTTTACCAAATTCAACTCCTGAGGAGATGGCGAATTATTACGAATCTATCTATAAGAGTTTTGATAAACTAAGGTTCCATAAGCTCTGCTCCGGATTTGGACTTGATACCAAAAGAAGGATAAGTACTTTTTCAAAGGGGATGAAGAAGCAGGTTTCGATTCTTTTGGGACTTTGTGCCAATACCAAGTATCTGCTCTGCGACGAAACCTTTGACGGCCTTGATCCTGTAGTAAGGCAGGGAGTTAAGAGCCTCTTTGCCGGAGAGATGGCGGACAGAGGACTTACACCTGTCATTGCATCCCACAACCTCAGGGAGCTTGAGGATATATGTGATCATATAGGTCTTCTTCACCAGGGCGGCGTGATTCTGTCTGAGGATATCAGTGATATGAAGCTCAAGATGCAGAAGGTCCAGTGTGTATTTAATTCAGAAGAGGATGAAGAAAGAGCTTTGGAAGGTCTTGAGATCCTTGCTAAGGAATCAAGAGGAAGGCTACGGACCTTTACCCTCCGTGGGGAGCGGGAGGATATTGAGACGGCCTTCAAGAGGGGAAATCCTCTTTTCTTTGAAGTACTGGCACTCTCATTAGAAGAGATATTTATCAGTGAAACGGAGGTGGTTGGGTATGACATCCGCAAATTTGTCCTTGGGTGAGAAGCTTAAAAATCACAGAACCTACATAAACAGAACTCTCTGGACCAGCTTTGTGGCCCTTCCGTTCATGGCTGCTTACTTTATCCTTGGCGTTATCATGATGGTTTCCAGATCCAACAATTACGCCCAGATATACCATCAGAGCCTAGATGAGCTTAAGCTTGAGAGGCTGCGAGCTGTTGCAAGAATTATAGGAATGGAGAGCTTTAGCTGGTTCCTTGTGGTGATAATAGCTTTCATGTTTGCCATGCAGGGCTTTGCCTATATCTTTAATCAGAGCCAGCTGGACTTTTATATGAGCCAGCCCACCACCAGGGCCCAGAGGATCAGAAGAAATTACTTCAATGCCATTTCAACATATCTGGCTCTTTACATCGGGTGTGAGCTTATTGCAATTATAATTGCCTCTGTTATGGGAGCCATGAACAGTTTCGTTCTGATGTCTGCCCTTATTGAGACTCTAAGGAACCTTCTTTTGTTCTTTACAGTTTACAATATCACGGTTTTGGCGATCATTCTTAGCGGAACCCTTCCTATAGCGGTTATCCTGACGGGCTGCTTTGCGTTTATATCACTGGTGATCGCCGGAGAGATAACTCTTTTTAAGAGCGTATTCTTTGCTACCTACAGCTATATGGATTCTTCAAGGGCCTATCTGTCACCGCTTAATGATGTGGTTACCTCATTCATAGTGCTGACACAAAACCTTAGTAGCAGCAAGGCTCTTATGTCAATGGATTATGTGAAAGCAGCAGTAGCAAGCTTTTTCACTTATGATCTGGACAGCCTGATAACAGGAATCATTGCATTTGTATTTGTTCTTATATTTGCAAAGAACAGACAGGCAGAGTGGGCGGGTAAGAGCATTCCGCTTCGCCCTTTCAGATGGCTTGTCAAGATTGTCGGTTGCATAGTTATTGGCCTTGCCAGCGGATACTTTGTTTACATCGTTTATGAGTCAGTATGGAACACCTCACTCTACACCATGATGTTTGTGATAATGGTGATCTCCACAGTCCTTGCCGGCTGCGTTATTGAGGTTATCTTAGAGGGCAATATCAGGAAGTTCTTCAAGGGCATTGCCCAGACTGTTATGGCCCTGGCAATCGTGATCCTGGTATTTGTGATCTGTAGAGGAGATCTGATCGGCTTTGATACTTTTGTACCGGCAAAAGAGAAGGTGAGCTCCGCGGCTCTCATAAATGATTCCAGGGATTTCAACATCTATGGCGTTATGGTTAACGGTATGGATTACAGTGATGCGGATGAGATGTTCCTTACTAATATTGATGACATGCTCTCTATAGCTTCAGCGGGAATGGAAAACCAGAGAGAGGTTAAGAAGAACAGGGACCAGGGCAGGTACGAAAACCTTGGCTATGATACAACAGTTCTTTTCAGGCTAAAGAGCGGAAGAAAAGTGTACAGGTCCATAACTATTCCGTATGATGTTTTGGATGATGAGCTGGATAGGATCATCGGAAGTAACGAGTACAAAACAGGACATTTCGATGTGTTCCATGACGATGTGATCAGGGAGCTGGATGCAAAGGCACCTTCACATATCCTTCGCTACACCAACAATAATCAGAGCGAGAGTCTTGATACCAGGAACTTTACTTTTGACGAACTCAGCGATGCATACAGAAAAGACCTTCTGGAGAACTACAGCTTTAAGTATGTTAAGGATCACATGCCTATAGGCGCAGTTGAGTACGACAGCAACAGTGATGATTACATCTACGGCTCCTTAAATGTGTTCGAGAACTTCACCAACACCATAGCTCTTTTAAAGAAGTATGGTATCTACAAGGAAAACGAGGTAGATGTAAATACCATCAAGTCAGTAAAGGTTTCCAATTACTATCCGGGACATGACCTGGAACAGGAAGAACTTCAACAGATAGAGGATGCTCCTGACACAGCTTACTATACTTACACTGATAAGGAGCAGATAGCCCAGATACTGGAGGGAAGTATCTGCACCAATTATTACAATCAGTGGTTTGATTACCACCAGATAAATGACCAGTACTATGCTGAGGTATTTACCGGCACAGAGCCGGGCTATTTCGCAGGCATAGGTTATTCATTCATAAAGGGAAAGGTTCCTGAATTTGTTAAAGCTGATACAAACAATTAAGAAAAAGAATATGTCAGCAAACCAGAGAAAAAGCCTGATTTCATGGCTTTTTCTTATGCCGTCACTTATTGGAGTTATGATCTTTTTTGTGGCTCCCTTTGGAGTGGTCATCTACTATTCGATGATAGATAATCCGGTAATGATGAATTTTGTTGGCTTTGAGAATTTTGCCAATGTCTGGAATAATGCAGCTTTCCGGCAGGCAGGTATCAATACCTTTACGTTCTCACTGGTGGCTGTGCCCCTGGCGGTACTCTTATCTCTTTTCCTGGCGGCTGTAATGGAGTCAAGGATCCCTGGAAAGAGCTACTTCAGGACTTTTTTCCTAAGCCCACTGATGGTGCCTACAGCCTCGGTGGTGCTGATCTGGCAGGTGCTTTTTAACTACAACGGACTTGTTAATGATTTTCTTACCCGCTTTGGAATGGACAAGACAGACTTCCTTAAATCGGATAAGGCCCAGATAGTGATAATAGCTCTTTTCCTGTGGAAGAATCTTGGTTACAACATGATCCTGTTTATGGCTGCTCTATCAAGCATTCCAAGGGATCTTTTGGAGGTGGCAAGCCTTGAAAGCGCCACCAGGCTCCAGGTTTTCTGGTATGTAAAGGTGAGGTTTCTGTCATCCACGATCCTGTTTGTGACTATCATGTCCCTGATCAATTCCTTTAAGGTATTCAGGGAAGTGTACCTTATGACCGGGGATTATCCCTACCATACGCTGTACATGCTTCAGCACTTTATGAATAACACCTTTACAAGTCTGGATTACCAGAAGCTTTCGTCGGCAGCCATAATCATGTTCATAGTGGTTTCTGTCCTGGTTTACATCATGTACCGTGTCGAAGACATGTACGGAAAAGACATCGAGGGATAAGGCTGCTATGAGAATGAGATTAAATGCTAGAAAAAGAGCTGTTGAAAAAAGAAGAATAGAGCTAATAAAGACTGCAATAGTTACCCTGGTGGCTGCGTCCTTTGCCTTTATCTTCCTGATGCCCATCATATTGACCATAACCAATTCTTTCATGTCAGCATCGGAGATAAGCGCCAATTACGGAAGTATCTTTGCAACCACCTCAAAAGGTGGAAAGGTATTTGTATCAAAGACGGTTAATCTAAAGTTGATCCCGGATATGATCACCTTTTCCCAGTACTACACAGTGCTTTTGAAAAGTCCGGAATATCTTTTCAAATTCTGGAATTCGGTTATATATGTGGCACCCATAGTTGTGGTGCAGCTTCTGGTGGCCACCTTTGCAGCCTATGGCTTTTCAAGATACGATGGCAAGGCCAAGAGGGCAGTGTTTTTTGGATATATAATTGTTATGCTGATGCCATATCAGGTTACCCTGGTACCAAACTTTCTGGTTTCAAAGTTTGTAGGTATTTATGGAACAAGATGGGCAATTTTACTGCCGGGATTTTTTTCACCCTTTGCGGTATACCTTCTGACCAAGTTTATGAACAGGATTCCGACTCAGGTTTTGGAGGCCGGCTCCATAGATGGTGCAAATGAGTGGATGATATTTACCAGGATATGCCTGCCACTGTGCAAGGGCGGAATAGCATCAATTGCCATACTTATATTTTTTGATTATTGGAACATGGTTGAACAGCCGCTGGTTCTTTTGCCGGATACGGACATGCATCCCTTGTCCGTGTTCCTGTCAAAGATCAATTCAGGAGAGATAAGTCTTGCCTTCGCGGTTGCAGTTATATATCTTATCCCGCCGCTGCTTATCTTTTTGTACGGCGAGGATTATCTGGTGGAGGGTATCTCTTACCAGGGAGGAATTAAAGGTTAATATAGGGGAGCGAATTATGTCACAAGAGTTACAGGTAAAAGAAAATTTAGAACAGGAAAGAGAACCTCAGAAGAGCGGTAACCGGAAGGATATGGTGAAGAACATTGCCATCGCCTTTTTGTCGGTGATGCTTATTCTCACATTCTTTTCCAACACCATCATGAATTATTCACTGCCACAGGTGGCTACCCAGCAGATCACCTCAGGGTCCATCAGCCCTCAGATAAGGGGAACCGGAACAGTATCTGCCGATGATCCTTACAACGTCACAGTAAATGAGACCAGGAAGATCTCAGGCGTTGCCCTCAAGGAAGGCGCCCATGTGGAGATAGGCGATGTGATCTATTATCTGGAGGACAAGGAGTCAAAAGAGCTTACGGAAGCAAAAGAAAAGCTTGACGAACTTGAGCTAACCTATGAGCAGTCACTGTTTTCCGGCGATGTTCCAAACGATGTCATAAGTAACGTCAGGAGTGGCCGTGATACCACCTATGACACCTATCAGAAGGAGCTTGCCGTAGCCATCGACAATTATAATAATGCGCTGAATGCTGACAATGCTGCTCAGGCAGATATTGATTTCATGACAGGAAAGGAGGGCTATGACTTGGCAGGGAACTCCTACAATGCTGCAACTCCTGCCTATATGACAGCCCAGCTTCAGTATGAACTTACAGTAGCCCAGCAAAACGGTGATGATGACAGGGCAGAGGAGATCAGCAAACAGCTTGCGGAGCTCACCCGTGATTCCGCCCAGCTTACCAATTACGGAACCCAGCAGGATCTTAGCTATGATCAGAAACTGGCGCTGCTTAATCAGCAGAAGGCCAAGACAGTAGCGGCCTTAAAGGTTGCGGAAACTGAAAAGGAAAAGCTCTTAAAGAGCATCAACACAGAGATAAGCCTTTGCCAGATGAGGGACAAGATCACTGAGCAGAGAGACAAGATTGCAAAGCTTGAAGAGGAAAGTGTCGGCTCATCTGTAAAGGCACCTGTTAAGGGAACCATTTCCAGTCTCTCCAAGGTGGCAGGGGAGTCCACTTCAGCAGACGAGACCATCGCAGTTATCCAGGTTGACGGAAAAGACATGACTACAAGCTTTTCTGTAACCAATGCCCAGGCACAAAAGCTTAAGGTGGGCGATGCTGCAAAGCCTCAGAATATCTGGCAGTTCGGAGAGGACTTTAAGGCAACCCTCACAGGTATTAAGAATGATAAGACAGACCCCGGCAACAAAAAGCTCCTTACCTTTAAGATTGAGAGCAAGGATGTAACTCCCGGCCAGTCCATATCTCTGGCTATTGGTGAGAGAGCTGTGGACTACGATCTGGTGGTTCCCAACAGTGCCATAAAGACAGACAGCAACGGCAAGTTCATCCTGGTAGTTACCAGTAAGTCAAGTCCACTGGGCAACAGATATATGGCTTCCAGGGTTGATGTCACTGTAAAAGCACAGGATGACAACAACACTGCCATAGCAGCTGCTGTGGAGGGTGATGAGTACGTTATCACAACAGCGACAACTTTAGTCAAAGCAGGAGACCAGGTGAGGCTTGCAAACAACTGATGAAACTTAAATTTGACCCTAAGACAATTAAAGATTGGATAACGGGATATCTTAAAAAGCACTTTTGCAATAAGAAGCGGATCATTACTTTTGTGGTGGTAATAGCTCTTTTGATAGTGAATGCTATCCTTGGTGCTGCTATGAATGGCATTGTTAAAGACCTTCCTGAGTTTCTTTTAGCTGACCGATGGTCTGAGGATCAGCCCATGGCTCAGGTGGGCATATATATCACGGAGAATCAGCACATTGTAGAAGAGGATCTCAAGCGTTTTGAGTACATGCTTGAAAAAAAGCTTTCCGAGGCAGGCGTTACTGACCCTGATGAGGACCAAGTACAAATGACTAATGTCCCTAAGATCATTGACACCCTAGGGATTGATGAGATGAATAGTTCCGGTGAGGAAGAGAGTGCCAAGCTTCCCGAACGGACAGGCATCCAAAAGCTTTTTTGCGTAACTGCCTGTGCTCAGGGACTTGTGACTGTGTCCTTTGAGAACAGGACCATGGATAATGTGAATGCAATTGGAGTTATCGGAGATTTCTTTTTGTTTCATCCCATGGATTTCGTATCGGGAGCACCATTTAGTCCCGGGGACCTTATGAAGGACAGCATAGTCATTGATGAGGAGATGGCATGGCAGCTTTTTGGTTCCACTGACATAATCGGTCAGATGGTGACCATTGAGGGCGTTCCCCACTATATCTCGGGAGTTGTCAAAAGAGATACCGGAAGGATCAAAAAAAGTGCCGGACTGGATAAGAGCTACGTATATATGTCTTATGAGTGCCTTTCCAGATATGGGAATATTCTAAGTGGTATTACGAAGTCCAAGGAAATTTCTGAGGATGGTACTACGGCGCTGGAGGGCGGGATCAACTGCATCGAAGTTGTGTGCCCCAATCCGGTAAAGGGCCTTGGAGCCCTTGCTTCAAAGGAGAGCCTTGGCATAGATGATGAGTATGTTGCTGTCATAGATAATACCGACAGGTTTTCATTTTTTTCACTGCTTTCTGTAATAAGAAGCTATGGAACAAGGAGCATGTGGAACAAGGCAATCTATTATCCCTACTGGGAGAACATCGCCAGAGGCTATGAGGATATACTTGCAACAATTCTTTTGGTGCGGATCCTGTGCCTGCTGGCAGTGGTGGTGCTGACGGTAATCTCAGTTATAAATGCTTACAGGAACAAGACCTGGACCGTCAGGTCTGTTATAAAAACTCTGGCAGATAAGAAATACGATCTTGAAGCGGAGTATAAATTGAAAAAAGAAGCAGAACAGGCAAAAGGACAGGCATGAAGATGCATGAAGGACCATGCAGAGAGGAGAATTTATGAGAAAAGGAAGGATGAACATAAAGCGCTTGATAGGTCTGGGCGCCCTGGTTGCCCTGGTGGCGGGTAATATCGCCGGCTGTGGCAAGGGGAAAAGTACCAGCGTCCTGGATCAGGCGGTTAGCGGTGCAAAGGATAACGTTTTCAGGACAGAAAAGCTGGACCTGGGAGAAGAGGCAGGAAAGGACTTCAACAGGATACTTCTTGTAGGGAACAGGGTATATGCAACAACTTACGCTGACTCCGGCAAGATGTCCGTTGTTTCTTTTAACCAGGACGGAAGCAATCCGACCTCCTATTCAATACCTGAATCTGACAGTGAGAGTCATGGCTATATGTGCTTTGATGGCGAGGGCAACATGTACTCGATCCTTGAGGAGTACCATTACTCTGATGATGAGGCTGTTCTTTACAGTGACTCGGATGAAGATCCTGAGGGTATGAACAAGGCTGAGGCTGTTTATGAAGAAGAGGAAAATAAGCAGTACCTTGTAAAGTATGATCCCCAGGGGGTTGAGGTCTTAAGAGTTTTGCTTGGGGATGACCTGGCTGAGGGTGAGTACTTTTCGGTTTATTCCATGATCTATGATGAGAAGTATGGTGTTCTGATGGCATCTACAAAGGGGATTCAGCTCTTTAACGAAGCCGACAGCTCTTTTAAGACCCTTTTGGATACTACGGATAAAAGCAGTCCATACGCTGATACTGCCATAAGCCTTTACAATGGCTTCGACGGACAGATTTTTGCTTCTTTGTGGACTGATAAGGGTCTGGAACTCAGCTCTTTTGACCCAGCCGCAGGCAAGATGGGAGAGAAATCTACAGCCTTTCATACCTTTGATAATTACATCTTCTTTGGAGGCAACGGATATGATCTGTATATCTCTAAATCAGATGGAATCTATGGCTATGATAAGTCCAAGGACAATATAGAGAAGCTTGTTGACTACGTATTTTCTGATATAAATGTGGACTATACCATCAGCTCTGTTGTTGCCATAAGCGATCAGGAGTTTATAGCTAACCTTCCCGATGGTGATTCAGGTTACAACCTTTTCAGGTTGACTAAGGTGCCTGCGGATCAGGTTAAGGACAAGGCGACGATAACTCTTGCAGGAAGCTTTATCGACTATGATATCCGCCAGAGGGCCTACAAGTTTAACCAGGAAAATAGTGATTACAGAATAAAGATAGTGGACTACTCCAGTATGGTGGAAGGTGATGACTGGTCAGAGGGCACAAAGCAGTTCAATCTGGACATAGTATCCGGCAGCACTCCGGACATCATGCTCTTTACTACTGATGAGCCTGTGGACAGCTATATCAATAAGGGACTATTCATAGATCTTATGCCATTTATAAATAGTGACCCTGAGCTTAAGGATGCGGAGTTTGTTCAGAATGTTTTTGATGCTTTTAAAACCGGTGATAAGCTCTATCAGCTGATTCCATCCTATTACATCAACACTGTTACAACCAAGACATCTTACCTCAACGGGCAAAAGACACTTTCCCTTAAGGACTGCAATGATATTATCCAGGCAAAGGGCATTAAGGCTGCTGATTCCTTTGGACTTACGGGGCGTGAGAGCATTCTATATTATGGTCTTATGACTGCTGGAGATCAGTACATTGACTGGGAGAACAAAAAATGCAACTTCGACAACGAGAGCTTCATGGAGCTTTTGGAATTTGCAAAGCAGTTCCCTGCAGAGATCACCGATGACATGTACACAGATTTTGATGATGCATGCTTTTTTAAGGGAGATGCACTTTTTGACTTCACTTATGTGAACAACTTCAGGTCCTACAAAAGGGAGAAGCAGGGACGATTTGGCAGCGATATCAGCTACATCGGTTTCCCCAACGAGCTTGGCATAAACTGTTCAGTAATTAACTCAAACTATAGATTTGCCATAAGCTCAAAGACTAAGTATGCCGACGTTAGCTGGCAGTTCATAAGACAGTACCTTTTAGAGGATTATCAGAACAGCCTTGAGTATGACTTCCCCATCAGAAAATCAAGCTTTGATAAGCTTGCAAAAGAGTCTATGGACAGACCCTACTGGATAGATGAAGACGGCATAAAGGTATATGATGATGAGTATGCATATATCGGTGAACAGCAGATCAAGCTTGATCCTCTGACAGAAGAAGAAGTGCAGTTTATGAAGGATTTTGTTCAGTCTGTTACTTTGGTGAATTCACCTAACCAGAATGTCTACAATATTGTAAACGAGGAGGCGTCAGCTTTCTTTAACGGACAGAAGACAGCAAAAGAAGTTGCAGATATTATTCAGAGCAGACTTACTATCTACGTCAATGAGAACAGCTGAGCAATTGCTGATGGCACGCTTTACGTATCTCTTATGCAGAGCGGATACGCATCCGAGGAACCTAACAGCAGTTACATGGTTGCCATCGCTCCCGACCGAGTATGAATTTAAGATAGAGTAAAATGATAAATGCCTCAGTCCTTGAAGAGTACAAGGATTGAGGCATTTGTATTTTTATTATTTTTTGTATTCGTAGAAACCTTTTCCTGCGTTGATTCCGGTTTCGCCCTTATCGATCTTCTCTTTTAAAAGCTTGCCGATCTTGTAGGTTGTGGATTCCTCATCCTGTGCTTCAGGCTTCATCTGGTTGATGTTGTAAGCTGTCTCAAGGCCTACGATATCAAGGATTTCAAAAGGTCCCTTGGGAGCGCCGGTTGCAAGACGCCATGTGAGGTCGATGGTCTCGGGATCAGCAACTTCTTTTGCCCAAAGGGTCTGTGCTGCCGTAAGAAGAGGAACGAGCATGGAATTAAGAATATATCCCGGCTGCTCCTTGTGAAGCTGCAGGGGAACCATGTTGATCTCGCCGGCAAAAACAACAACCTGTTTGTAAATCTCCGGATCTGTTCCGGGATGTCCCATGATCTCAGCGGTGTTGTTCTTCCAGATTGTGTTGGCAAAGTGAAGAGAAAGATATTTCTCAGGCCTTCCTGTGTACTTTGCAAACATGCTTGGAAGAAGAGTTGAAGAGTTGGTTACAAGGATTGTGTCGGGATCCAGAAGATCTTTCATCTGTTCGTAAACATCAATCTTGGCCTCCGGATCTTCAGCCATGGATTCAATAACGATGTCTGCACCCTTAACTGCTTTGGACATATCCAGCTCGATATGAACATTGTCAGTCATGTTCTTTTCACCCTTTGCAATCAGCTCGTCAATGGCCTCAGGAGTGATTCCGTCCCACTGCGTGATAAGCCCCTTGGGATAGAGAAGCTTCCCTAAAGGATTGCCGATGAGATTTTTGGCTGCTGCGAGATCGTCAAGCATAGCTTTCTTATAACCATTGATCTTAGGTGTTGTTCTTCCGATGGAAGATTCGCTTCTAAGCCAGAAAGTTACATCATGGCCCGTATAAGCGCACATAAGACCGATTTGTGTCCCCAAAACACCGCCGCCCGCAACAACTACTTTGTTAATTGCCATAAAAAATAAAACCTCCTTCGTATAAATATACATAAATTTTAACATATATAGGGAGGCTCGACAATTTCTATTACCATATGGTTTTTGACGTATTGTAGGCATTTGGTTGTAATGGATATATAATATAGCTACATACAAAAGAGGGCTGATAAAATGAAGTTACTGAAAAAATCATCCCGGAACAGATAAAGAGAGGGAACATCCCGGAGTGAGGGGGGAACAGATGAAAGTATATAAAAATGCTCTTCAGGTAATGTTTTGTATGATATTGTTCCTGGGGCTTTCAGGATGTGGGGCTGTGAGCCAGAGCGGTGTTGATGGAAGAGCAGGTGGAACAAATGAGAACGACACAGTTCAAACTTCATACGCGGAAAATGTTCCTGAATTCACTACGTTTGAGGAACTGAACGGCAAGACCATATCAATGCTCACAGGAGCTCCCTTTGAAGAACTTGTTCAGTCAAAAGTATCTGATGTAAAGGAATTCACATACTATGCAGCTATGCCGGATATGACAATGGCTGTTAAGGCAGGAAAGACAGATGCCTGCCTTACAAACAATGCCCTTGGTGAACTGGCGATACACAGGGACACGGGACTTACTCTTTTTCCTGAGCCTTTAAAAGAAGCTTCTTTCGGTATTGCTTTTACAAAAGGCTATGAAGACCTTCCAAAGTGGCAGAGTGCTTATGACTCTATCCCGAAAGAAACCATTAATGATCTGTGGGAGAAGTGGACAGGAGCAGATGAGAGCAAAAAGGTTATGCCTGCTCAGGACTGGCCCGGAAAGGGAGGGACCGTAAAGGTGGCAGCAACCGATACGGTAGAGCCTATGAGCTATGCAGGAGAAGGCGGGGCTATTATGGGCTTTGACGCCGAGATAATCCTGCTTATGGCAAAAGAGCTTGATGTTCACGTTGAGTTCACCGGGATGGAATTTGCAGCGGCGCTTTCTGCTGTCCAGACCGGGAAGTCTGATATGGCATGCGGATCGATCATTATCACTGATGAGCGCAGGGAAGGCATGGACTTCGTGGAATATTACCCTGCAGCATTCGTAATGCTG
This sequence comes from Butyrivibrio sp. UBA3740, assembly GCA_002372465.1. Classification (GTDB taxonomy): domain Bacteria; phylum Bacillota; class Clostridia; order Lachnospirales; family Lachnospiraceae; genus Butyrivibrio. The sequence goes on along the minus strand of DFGW01000222.1, from coordinate 8,490 downwards.
GTTAGAGCTAAGAGTGGCGGTGGTGCAGGTGCCATTACTTCGGTTTCTCAGCTCAATGCCCCGGGATATAGCGTAGGATTGGGGCTTGGGTCAGCTGATGAGACGCAAGTCAGGAAAGTACTTCCCGAGGCAAATATCGTATATATAAACGGAACAGAATTTATTAATGCTGTCCAGACAGGCAAGGTGGATGCCTATGCCGGTGACAGAAAGATGCTTAAGATGGCAGTTGAAAGCGGAGTTAAAGGGGTAAGGATCCTTGATGAGACTATAGGAGAGGAAATACCTATTGCTATTGGGATATCACAAGTGTCTAAGATCCCGGATCTTGAGGGTAAGGTAAATGCTTTTATTGATGAGATAGAAAGTGACGGAACTCTGGATGATATGTATAAACGCTGGACAATGGACGGGAATGAGACCATGCCGGACATCCCTATAAGCAGCTCTCCGGACTTGCACCTGACGGTGGGAACAACCGGATTAGCACGTCCATATACTTACTATACAGGCTCAGAACTGAATGGATACGATATAGAGCTTGCAAGGCGCTTCGCAGCGTGGCTTAATGCGGATCTTGAGTTTAAGGTTTACGACTACGGTGCGATTGTCATGGCTGCAAAAAGCGGAGACGTGGACTGTGTTATGGCCAATCTCAACGTTACTGATGAGCGCAAGGAAGCAATGCTATTCTCAAAGCCCATATTGAACAATCAGGTGGGAATTATTGTAAGGGATGAAAGCAATGCAGTTTCCGGTACGGGCATTTTTGCAGGGATACAGGAAAGCTTTGAAAAGACATTTATCAGGGAGAACCGATGGATGCTTTTTTTAGCAGGCATAAAAACGACACTCCTGATAACTGTTATGTCCATATTATTAGGTACAGTGCTTGGCTTTGCGGTATTTATGGCCTGCAGAAACGGTAACCCTGCGGCGAATCTCATCACAAGATTTGCGGTTTGGCTGGTTCAGGGAATGCCTATGGTAGTTCTTTTGATGATCCTGTACTACATTATCTTCGGAAAGGTGGAAATAAGCGGGGAAGCAGTTGCGATAATAGGCTTTACACTGATCTTCGGAGCGGCGGTTTACGGTATGCTCAAGGTGGGCGTGGGAGCCGTTGACAAAGGCCAGATGGAAGGTGCTCTGGCTCTTGGTTACAGCAATAGTATGGCATTTTTCCGGGTTATCCTGCCCCAGGCCATACCACATATTCTGCCGGTTTACCAGGGAGAGATAGTAGCTCTTTTGAAAGCTACCGCAATTGTGGGTTATGTTGCAGTTCAGGATCTGACCCGTATGGGAGACCTTATCAGGGCAAGGACCTATGATGCTTTCTTCCCACTGATTGCAGTGGCTGTTGTCTACTTTGTTCTGGCAGCGATACTTACGGGAATCTTAAAGAGAATAACCATAAACTTCAATTATAAACAGCGTTCAAAGGAAACTATCTTGAAGGGGGTAAAGACTGATGATTGAGCTCATATCTCTCAGAAAAGAATATGACAATGTCACGCCCCTTACAGATGTAAGTGCAGTTATAAATGATGGGGATATAGTTTCGGTGATCGGTCCTTCAGGCATGGGCAAGTCAACGCTCCTTCGCTGTATCAATATGCTTGAAAAGCCAACTTCCGGACAGATCCTTGTAAACGGGGAAGACATCACAAAGCCAGGATGTGACCTTGGGAAAGTAAGACAGAAGATGGGCATGGTATTTCAGTCCTTCAACCTGTTCGGACATCTTACGGTTATTGAGAATATCATGATGCCACAGATCGACCTTTTGGGCAGATCCAGGCAGGAGGGCTACGAGGAAGGAATGCGACTTCTGCAGATTGTGGGGCTTGCTGAAAAGGCCTTTAATTATCCTGATGAGATGTCAGGAGGACAGAAGCAGCGTGTGGCTATAGCAAGAACTCTGGCCATGGACCCGGATACAATACTTTTGGATGAGCCCACCAGTGCCCTGGATCCCACCATGGTTGGGGAGGTTCAGGCGGTTATTAGTGAGCTGGCCAAAATGGGAAAGACCATGATGATCGTGACCCATGAGATGAACTTTGCCCGCTCAATAGCAAATAGGGTCTTCTACATGGATGAGGGAGGTATCTACGAGGAGGGAACTCCGGAGGAGATCTTTGATCATCCGGTAAAAGAGAAGACCAGGCGCTTTATTCACAAACTCAAGGTGCTTGAGCTGGAGATCAGGGAAAAGAGCTTTGATTTCATTGGAGTACAGACTGAGATAGAGAGCTACTGCAGAAAGAACCTGGTTCCCTACAGAATGATGAATCATATACAGCTGGCTTTTGAAGAGATGATACAGCAGATCCTCGTGCCCAAGATGACGGAGCCTGATATTTGCTGCACCATAGAATACTCTGATGAGCAGCAGAAAGCTCTTTTAACTGTGGATTACGGTGGAGAGCAGTTTGATCCCACAAAAGATGAAGATGAACTCCCCATGTCGGTGCTAAGGAGCGCTGTATCGGATATCAGTTACGAGTGGATTTCTGAAGCTGACAGGAAAAACTGTGTCATTATGAAGGTACTTTCCTGAAAATCGAACACGGAACTTTATATAGTATTTTAAGATGTATGGAACAGTATAATAATCAACAACCTGGTAATCCGACTTTTGTAAGTAATCTGATACTCAGTATAATTCAGATTGTATTCGTTCCACTTTTTTATGGACTTATACCACTGATAATAACAATAACCGCTAACAGCGCCTGGAAAAGTGGTAACTATGAGGCTTATGAGAAAAGGACTAAAGTAGCAAAGATATTCCTGATCATCGGATGGGTAGTGTTGGGTATTGAAGCGGTCGTTGTAATCGGCGGACTCATATACTTATTCTTTGGGGTGGTTACTTCAGGATTCTAATCTGTGATGTGAATTACTCCTACGGTATATTACATTTGATATCTGTGGTAGAATAAAGCAAATGCGAGGTATAAACTATGTGTGATGTTAAGAAATATAGTGATATTTACAAGGAAATAGCTAAACTAACCCCCAAGGATACTCTTCAGTTGGTGCTTGAAAGCGAGACAGAAGAGGAAAAAGATTTTTATGAAATGGTAGGAGACTACCTTCTGCAGAAAAAGCAACGTGAGATACTTGAAAGGAACGCATTGTGAATATGAAGAAGTATACGATCGTTGCAGGGGTTAATGGTGCTGGAAAGACAACTCTTTACCGGATGGATCCTGACTTGATTAATGAGTTTAGGATAAATGCTGATGAAATATTGGCTGAGTCTAATGGAGATTGGAGAAATGCTGCTGATAGATTATCTGCAGGTAAGAAAGCAGTGGAAAGGCTTGATTCATATATTGAAGAAGGTATCAGTTTTAATCAGGAGACTACGCTTTGTGGCAATTCCATACTTAATAGTATTACAAAGGCCAAACGGGACGGATATATGATCGAAGTTCACTACATTGGCTTATCAAGTGCAGAATTGGCAAAAGAGAGAGTGGCAATAAGAGTCGCAGCTGGCGGGCATGGTGTTGATGAAGCAGATATTGATCGGAGGTATAAACAGTCATTTGTTAACCTGGTAAAAATTTTGCCAATTTGCAATCTTGTTGTTTTATATGACAATACTAAAGAACTTAGAAGATTTGCCATATATAAAGATGGCGTGCTTGTAAGAAAATCTCATAGAGTTCCAGATTGGTTTGAGAAGATTCAATAGCCTGTTAGAAGTTGTTTCAGGAGAAGAACCGGTGTCAAATATTCGGTCAAATATTCAAGTATTTGACATCGGTATTTTTGTTTTGGACAGAATATGTCCAATGTATGAGGTTAAGCGCTACGAAAAACATAAACAATTGGTTATTGTGGAAAAGGCTAATAATCCCTTGATGATGTAAATATTGGGGGTAAAGTGAGAGGGTAATTTCTATCATTTTAACCAGGATTAATCGGTTTTTACGACTGACTAACCCTGGTTTTATGCTGTCTAAGCGTGATGGGGCATATTATGGAGAATTAATTAGCTCTTATGATGATTGGCTCGCCATTCAGGCTTATGTAGCCGTGCATTACTTCAACAGTAGTGCCGTCGATGAGGTTCTCGTAGCGACCGTCTCCGACATTTATTGGGATGATTCCGGGTTCTCCCTTTAGAGAGAAGATTCCGATGATCTTGTTACCGCCGCGGCTGTAGATGGCCTTTAGAACATTGTCTTCATAGGTCTTGGTGCGGTAGGTGCTGTCTGCAAACAGCGGATCCTGTTTGATATCATAGAGGCGTTTCATAAGTTCTGACATATCAACGGCTTCCGGGGATTCCCATTCAACGGTATCCTTGTCGAAGAGGTTTGGAAGGTGGGAGAGGCCTGCTTCCTGACCCGCATAAACCAGGGTCATTCCCTTTTGGAAATACAGGAAAGCTGTAGCGTTCCTAAGGGCTTTTTCTCCCGGGAACAGGAATCTTGCTCTTGGCTGATCGTGGTTCTCCAGGAAGCGGAGTTTTACGTAGTTATCAGGATATATATATTCCTGCCTGTTTATGGCATCTGAATAGGCTTTAAGGCTACCTGTGCCTGATACATATTCAGTGAGGTTACTGTAGATATCATAGTCGTAAAGAATATCAAAGACGCTGTACATCTCGCAATCTGACTGGGCTACAAGACCAAGATCACGCATTGTCAGAATGAAAGGCGGATCTATGGATTCACTTAGCCATATGCATCCGGGGCGAACCTTTTCAACTTCGGTTCTGGCTCTTTTCCAGAAATCTAGGGGGACTAAAGGAGCAACGTCGCATCTGAAGCCATCTACGATCTCAGCCCACATCTTCAGGGTTTCAATCTGATAATCCCAAAGCCCCTTATTGGCATAATCCAAATCTATAATGTCTGTCCAGTCACCAACACGGTTTCCAAAGGATCCGTCGGGTTTGTGGAAGAACCACTCAGGATGCTCCTTCGCAAGAACAGAGTCAGGAGAGGTGTGGTTATAGACCACATCAATGATGCATTTCATTCCGGTTTTGTGAATGGCGTCAACAGTTCTTTTGAAATCATCCTTGGTGCCATATTCCGGATTGATGGCCCTATAGTCCTTAATGGCATAGGGAGAGCCCAGACTGCCTTTACGGGCCGTTTCGCCGATGGGGTGAATAGGTGCAAACCAGACGATATCAACGCCCAGATCCTTTATCTTTGGCAGAGAGGGAATCACTGCCTTAAAGGTGCCTTCTTTACTGAAGTTCCTGACAAAGATCTGATACATTACCTGGTTTCTGAGATTTTTTGATGTATTTTTGGCCATATTGCACCTCCTTGTTACTCCTAGTTTACAATTAATTGCCGGAAGAAAACAAGAATAAAGGGCTCAAGGTTTACATTTATAATTTAGTGTGATAAAGTGTTAAAGGTGTACTAAATTAAAGAGCCAAATACAGTGCTTACAATCAGGAGGAGAGAAGTATGAAAAAGAAATTATTAGCAGCTGTGCTTGCTATGTCTATGATATTGGGGCTGACAGCCTGTGGAGGGAGTAATGCTCCGGCTGCTTCATCCGGGGACAGTGATGTTGCTTACATCAAGGACAAGGGGAAGCTTATTGTTGGAATCACAGACTTTGAACCTATGGATTACAAGGATGCAAATGGTGAATGGATAGGCTTTGATGCCGACCTTGCCAAGAAGGTTGCACAGTCACTGGGAGTTGAAGTCGAGTTTGTAGAGATTGACTGGGACAACAAGATCCTTGAGCTTGATAACAAGTCCATCGATGTTGTATGGAACGGAATGACTCTTACCAATGAAGTTAAAAATTCCATGGAGTGTTCTAATCCATATCTTAACAATGCACAGGTTGTTGTGGTTCCAAAGGCAGAAGCTGATAAGTATCAGTCACTGGAGGATGTTTCCGGATTAAGCTTTGCTGTAGAAGCCGGCTCTTCAGGAGAAGAAGCAGCTACTGAAAAGGGATTTGATTATATAGCAGTTTCATCCCAGTCCAATGCAGTAATGGAAGTAGAGGCAGGAACTTCTGCTGCCTGCATTATTGACCTTCTCATGGCAGGAGCTATGGTTGGCCCGGGCACTAGCTATGAGGGACTTACTCACACAGTAGAACTCACAACTGAGGAGTATGGAATCGGATGCAGGAAGGGCTCAGATCTTGCTGCTTACATCAATGATCAGCTTAATGCATATGCAGCTGACGGTTCACTTAAGACTATTGCAGAAACCTATGGCGTTCAGGACGCTTTAATAGGGCAGTAAGGAGTAAAAGAGCTGAATGTTCTGGACGGTTACATTATCCCTTTTACAGGGCTTTCTTGATACGGTCAGGTTATTTGTACTGACACTGGTTTTTTCGCTTCCTCTGGGGCTGATCATCTGTTTCGGCTCCATGAGTAAGCTTTCTATAATCAAATACCCGGTACGGTTTGTTATCTGGGGAGTACGTGGGACACCTCTTATGCTGCAGCTTCTGGTCATCTACTATGGCCCCGGTATATTCCTTAAGACAAATATCTGGGGAACAGGTACCGGCGGAAGGTTTCTGGCAGCTTTGATTGCCTTTGTTTTTAACTATGCATGTTATTTCTCGGAAATCTACCGAGGCGGAATTCAGTCCATTCCCGTGGGTCAGTACGAAGCGGGAATGGTACTTGGCATGAACAGGAAACAGATCTTTTTCAAGGTCATTCTTCTTCAGCTGATTAAGCGCATACTTCCGCCTATCTCCAATGAAGTCATCACCCTGGTAAAAGACACTTCTCTTGCCAGAGTTATCGCTGTTTATGAGATCATTTGGAATGGTCAGGCTTTCATCAAGAGCGATGGCATCATCTGGCCCTTGTTCTATACAGGGGCATTTTACCTGGTATTCAGCGGATTATTAACCTTCTTCTTTGGATATCTGGAGAAAAAACTAAGTTATTTCAGATAAGGAAACACTATGCCTGTTTTAGAAGTTAAACACTTAAAAAAGAAATTTGATAATACAGATGTACTTCGGGAAATCAGCTTTAATCTGGAGGAAGGGGAGACTATTTCCATAATAGGGTCTTCAGGAAGCGGTAAGACAACCCTTCTTCGATGCCTTAACTTTTTGGAGAGGGCAGATGAGGGTACGATAACTGTCAGGGGGGAACAGCTCTTTTCCGGAGATGACCCCTTGTATGATGCCGAGACCTTAAGGAAAAAGCGACTTCACTTCGGTCTGGTGTTTCAGCAGTTTAATCTGTTTCCCCAGTATACGGCGCTGGAAAATGTAACTTTGGCGCCACTTCTTTCCTCCGGGGGTGAAGACAAGTATAATATAATACAGAACGGAAAACGTCTCCTTTGCCAGATGGGGCTGTCTGAGAGGATGGATAATTATCCTCATCAGCTCTCGGGTGGTCAGCAGCAGAGGGTTGCTATTGCAAGGGCTCTGGCCCTTAAGCCTGATATTTTGTGCTTTGATGAACCTACCTCGGCTCTTGATCCCGAGCTTACGGGAGAAGTGCTTAAGGTTATCAGGGAGCTGGCCAACAAAAGGACTACCATGATCATTGTTACCCACGAGATGGCTTTTGCCAGAGATGTGGCTGACCGGGCAATCTTTATGGATGGCGGTGTTATCGTGGAACAGGGACCGGCGAAAGAGGTTATTGATAACCCCAAGTATGAGAGGACGAGACAGTTCATGTCCAAAACCAGGTAAGAATCTCTTATCAGGAAAAAATGGACCATAGCAACGATTTATAACAAATATTCTTCCTAAATGTTAATTCCGGTTGGTGGACTCCCACCTACCAGCGCAATAGAATTATGTTAAAATAAATTGCAAAGGTGGGAATAATATGAGAAAACACTACTTGGACAACATTCGCTGGATTACTGTCGTCATCGTTGTAATCTATCACGTGTTTTATATGTATAACGCTGAGGGAATTCTTGGCGGTATAGGAAAAATCACAGATCTGGATGTCCAGTACTACGACATATATCAGTATCTGGTCTATCCCTGGTTTATGCCGGTTCTTTTCGTGGTCTCCGGAATTAGCGCCAGACTATCTTTGGATTCACATTCAGACAAGGAGTTCATAAAATCCAGAACTTTAAAACTCCTGGTACCATCAACTATAGGTCTTTTTGTATTTCAATTCATTCAAGGGTATGTGAGCATGTCAATTGGCGGAGGATTTGAGGGACTTGTGGCTGAGGGGGTTCCGAAGCCGGTTATTTATCTGATCATGGTCGCCTCGGGAAGCGGAGTGCTCTGGTACATGCACCTTCTGTGGATTTACTGCCTTTTACTTGTGCTTATCAGAAAGATTGAAAAAGGAAAGCTATTGGCAATCGGGGCTAAGACTCCCCTGTGGATGATAGCACTTTTTGTTTTTCCGATCTGGGGGGCAGGGCAGATTCTTAATACTCCCATTGTTTCAGTTTACAGAGTCGCGTTTTACTTCGTGTTCTTTATACTTGGATATTTCGTGTTTTCAAATGATGAAGTGAT
>DFGW01000180.1 GCA_002372465.1 Butyrivibrio sp. UBA3740 | reverse complement strand
TTCACAACTAACCCTGATGATCCTGAGAAGAAGAAGGATTATGAGCATGCAGATGGTGAGTTCCACCTTAAGCAGGCTCCAAACGATCCTAACACTGTATGGAAGAAGAACCACCTTGATCCTGTACTTGTAATTGCACCTCTTACAAATGGTTTCGTAGATAACGATCCACTTATCGAGGAAGGCAACAAGTTCTTCACAACAAACTGTGTAGATGCTCCTCAGTCACCTTCATCTGAGATCCTTACAGAGGTTGAGGCTGATCTTGCTACAGATAAGACAACTCTTATGAACGAGGTTGTTGCAGGTAAGAAGTCAGCAGAGGATGCTATCGCTGAGTACCAGTCAAAGTGGGGCGATACAATCACAGAGATCCTTGATGAGCTTAACAGCGCAGAGTAATTCAGTTACAGGTTAGTATTTGTAAATCTTTGAAAATCTTAATCCATGTGGGCATCAGCGATGGTGCCCATATGGAACCTTTAAAAAAGTCTTTTGAAGTATTTCACTTTGTTTATTCACAGTTTTTTATGAAAATGGGGCAGGTATAATGAGTAAAACACAGAAGGTAACGTCCACTGGACAGACAATTAATAAGAAACCTTTGGGCATGCGTATCTGGAATCATAGAGGTTTCTATCTAATGTTTCTTCCTGTATTTATTTACGTGCTGATAGTTTACTATTGGCCAATGCTGGTAGTAAGATACGCGTTCTTTGACTACACACTTAAGAAAATGGAACCGGTAGGCTTTAAACATTTCCAGAAAATGTTTTCAGATGCTGATTTCTGGAAGGCCTTTTTTAATACATTACAATTATCAATAATCAAGCTTCTCATTACTACCGGTACAGCGGTTATTGTATCTGTATTTATCAATGAGATGGCTAATCTTTTTGCAAAGAAAGTACTGCAGACTGTTATTTATCTTCCACATTTCATGTCATGGACTGTTACAGCTGCGATCTTCACTTTGTTCCTTTCAACCTCTTCAACAGGTTTTGTTAATGAGACCTTGAAGAGCTGGGGGCTTATAACTGAGAGTATTGATTTCATGCATGAGCTGCGCCTGTGGCGACCTGTGTACTATCTGGTCAACATATGGAAGGAGACCGGTTGGGGAACTGTCATTTTCCTGGCAACACTTTCCGGTATCAATCCTGAGCTCTATGAAGCAGCAGATATTGATGGTGCTTCAAGACTTCAGAAAATCTGGTATGTAACCGTACCTGAGCTTCTCAATTCTATCATCATCGTGCTTATCCTGAATCTGGCTAAGGTTCTTAACCTGTTTGAGTCAGTATTCGTTATGTACAACAACCGAGTATTTGCAGTTTCTGATGTAATCTCTACATACATTTATCGTAAGACCTTTATGACTGCTATTCCAAACTATGGATATTCCACTGCTGTAGGTCTTTTCAAATCAGTAGTAGGGTGTGCGTTGGTACTTATCTGTAACCATGCGAGCAAGAAGGTTCGCGGACGTGGAATCATTTAAGGAGGCATAAAGTGGCTAAAAAAGTTGAATTTGCAGCAGGTCGTAAAAGAAAGACCGACGCTTTCGATATTGTTAATTACATAGTATTTATTATTCTTGGACTTGTAGTACTGTTTCCAATCTGGAAAGTAGTAGTAGACTCCTTCAATGCTGTAGGTGTTTACAAGTTCCAGTTCTGGCCCAATGAACCAACCCTTGATGGCTACAGGACCATCATTCATACAGCTAAGCTTTATAGACCCTTTGTCAATTCAGTTATTACAACTATCTTTGGAACACTGCTTGGTCTTGTAATGTCTACACTTGGTGGATATGTACTTTCACAGTACGAGATGCCGGGAAGATCAATTCTGGCTTATTTCCTTCTGTTTACCATGATCTTCTCAGGTGGTATGATCCCTGAGTATCTGGTTATGAAACAGCTTGGTCTTGTTAACAACATGTGGGTTCTTGTTGTTAAACATGGTATGAATGTTTACAACCTGGTATTGATGCGTAACTTCTTTGAAGGTATTCCCGGATCACTTTTTGAGGCGGCTAAGATTGACGGCTGCTCACCAATGGGAATCTTCTTCAAGATCGTGCTTCCACTTTCAAAGGCAGCTCTTGCATCAATCGGACTTATGTTTGCCGTTACAGTATGGAACGACTACTCAACAGTACAGATCTACATCACAAACCGTGATATGGTTAACTTCCAGTACATCCTGAGAGTTATGGTCATGGATGGTGATACACCTACAACGGCATATAAGGTATCACAGAGTACACTTTATTACTCAGCTATCGTATGCGCTATTCTTCCTTTCATGCTTCTGTATCCTTTCCTTCAGAAGTACTTTGTAAAGGGTGTTAATGTTGGTGCGGTAAAAGAGTAATTCAATAAGGATAAAGTTTTGTTTACATACACCGCCCGGGTACTTTTGCCTGGGCGGTTGTTTTAAAGGGAAAGAGTGAAAAAATGAGACATATTTTCTGGGCAGGAGATTCTACGGTTGCAACCAATAAAGCAGCAACATTTCCTCAGACTGGGATTGGACAGGCTTTCGACAGATACACGGCACCTGATGTTGTGGTATGTAATCATGCTGTCAACGGCAGAAGCACAAAGAGCTTTATTGATGAGAGCCGTCTGGCTGTTATTTACGATGAGATCTCTAAAGGCGACTATCTGTTTATTCAGTTTGGTCACAATGATGAAAAGAAAAATGACCCTTCCCGCTACACTGATCCTCATGGGGAATTTATTGTGAATCTTGGGAAGTTTGTAAACGTTGCAAGGAACAAGGGGGCATATCCTGTTTTCATTACTTCTGTGGAGAGAAGACTTTTTGATGAAAACGGGGATTTAAAGCCTTCGGAGCATACACAATATGTTCTTGGAATGAAAGAGGCTGCCGGGAAGTTTGATGTTCCTTTAGTAGATCTTTTTACCATGAGCAGAGCCTTTCTTGAGAAGCTTGGCGATGAAGAATCGAAAAAATACTATATGAACCTTTTGCCCGGGGAGGTTTCCTGGGCTAAGGAGGGGAAAAAAGACAACTCCCATCTCAAATATGAAGGTGCTATGATCTATGCAGGAATGGTGGCTAAGGGACTTCGTGGATTAGGAGAGCCTTATTCATCGCTTATTGCCTATCAGGATAATGAGGAGCTTGGAGAAGTCTTTGTGAAAATAGAGGAAAACGGTTGATTGGGGAGAAGAGTTTAGATGGGATATTCAGATTTAGGGGATAAATTCAGGAACCCGATCCTTTTTGCGGATTACAGTGATCCTGATGTCATAAGAGTTGGGGATACATATTATCTGACTGCCAGCAGCTTTAACTATACTCCGGGTCTACCGATCCTGGTTTCAAAGGATCTGGTCAACTGGAAGCTGGTTAACTATGCCCTTAAGAATATCGGGCAGGAGAGGTACAAGGTGCCAAGGCATTCAGCCGGCGTCTGGGCACCATCAATACGATATCATGAGGGTGAATTTTATATTTACTACGGTATGCCGGATGAGGGTATTTATGTTGTAAAGAGCCGGGACCCTTTAGGAGAATGGGATGAACCTGTCTGTGTCCTTGAGGGGAAAGGTCTGATAGATTCCTGCCCATTCTGGGATGAGGACGGGAAAGCCTATATTATTCACGGCTATGCCAAGTCAAGGATTGGCTTTAAAAGCATTCTTGGCATATTTGAGTTAAGCCCGGACGGTCTTAAGGCTGTATCGTCGGATCATTTTATCTTTAACGGTAATGACCCTGATCATCCGGCTATCACTATTGAGGGACCAAAGGTATATAAGCGAAACGGATATTATTACATCTGGGCTCCGGCGGGTGGCGTCAGAGAAGGCTATCAGGTGGTTCTGCGCTCAAAGGATATCCGTGGACCATATGAGATACAAACGGTAATGGAACAGGGAGATACTGTTATCAACGGACCTCACCAGGGTGGTCTTGTGGACACCCCAAAGGGAGATGAGTGGTTCATTCACTTCCAGGACAGGGGGCTATATGGCCGTATCTGTCACCTGCAGCCTGTAACCTGGCAGGAGGACTGGCCTATAGTTGGAAAGCCCTGGGACAAGGCCGGCTATCCTGTATATGAATGGAAAAAGCCTGAAGCTTCAAAAGATAGCGATGATGCACATCTGGAAGCTTCTGATGAATTCCCGGAAGGTAAGATCGGCCTTCAGTGGCAATGGATGGGAGATCACAGAGATGACTTTGCAGGAGCTGTAAGAAATCCGGCAAGTGAGAGCGAGGGCCAAAAACCTTTAGATGGTCTTAGACTCTTTTGCCTGAATCCTTCAGGAGATCAGGAGCCTGTCATCTGGCGAAGCTCCAACGTACTTACCCAAAAGCTCATCTATCCTGTATTTGAAGCTTGCGTGGATATGGATGCGACTGGGCTTAAGAATGGCGACAGAGCAGGAGTCTGCATGACCGGAGGCCAGTACGTGGCTGCTTTTATCAAGAAGGATGAAAATGGAGACTACTTCATAATGGCCGTTGAATCAGAAGGCGGCGATGATGACAAGAAGGAGACTGTGACCTTTAGCAGGCCTTTAGCAGAAGTAATTTCCGGCCTTGATATTTCCACCAAAGAGGCTATAAAGAGCCTTAGGTGGACCATGGAATTTACCGGGGAAGGAAGTACTGAAAGAACTGTCACAAGTGAAGACCTCTACTTTGCCAATGTAAATGGAGGGGAAAAGGTTACACTAAAAGTATTTCTTTCAATCGGAACCGGTAAAGCTACTGACGATGGGAATAGCCTTCCAAATAAAAAGATAGACCTGGGTATAAGCTATACTCCGTCAGATCACACCTGGGTGGGGGCAAAGCTTGGACTTTTCGCGCTGACAGGGGCACACGAATCCCACGGGTATGCTGATTTTAAGCATTTCATCGTAAAGGAGCTTTGATAAATTAGAGGAAAACGTATGAATTTAGAGACAGATGTCTATTTTGAGAGCTATGAAAAGCACAAGGGAAATCCCCTTATGGTGCTTTTGGGGTTTTATAAGGGACTGTATCTTAACTTCTTCTGGTCAACATTTTTCTATATCATAAAGCACAGTCCTGTGTGGGTGCTTCCCATTATCACAGCTAATATCATTAATAATGTGACAGATAAAAATCCGAATGTGATGTCTGTCATAGCCTTAAATGTGGGAATCATGGTGTTTCTTTTGATCCTGAATGTTCCCATGAATTATCTGCATATACATTTCAAAAGCAGAGCCATAAGAAAAGTGGAGGCAGGACTTAGAAGTGCGCTTATCCACAAGATCCAGGTTATGTCCATCCCTCATCAGAAGGATATGCTTTCGGGACGCCTTCAGTCTAAGATAATAAGGGACGTGGAGGCTGTTGAAACTTTGTCCTCGCAGCTTTTTGTGTCACTGATCAATATCGGGATCAACATTGGTGTGGCGCTTTTTGTAACAGTAAGCAGAAGCCTTGTGGTATTTCTTTTCTTCCTGTTTATGGTGCCCCTGGCTGCGGTTTTGGTAGTTGCTTTTAAAAAGCCTATCAAGAAACATAACCAGACCTTCAGAAAAGAGATGGAGAATACCTCTGCCAAGGTAATGGAGATGGTTCAGCTGGTTCCCGTTACAAGAGCCCACGGACTTGAAGAGGAAGAGATCACCAGAATGGATTCCCAGGTGGACCTTATTGCTCAGGCGGGCTACAGCCTGGATATTATTCAGGGAAATTTTGGAGCCGTAAGCTGGGCTTTTTTCCAGATATTTCAGCTTCTTTGCCTGGCATTTACTTCTGTTCTGGCTGTTAAGGGCAGCGTACAGGTGGGAGATGTGGTGCTGTATCAGAGCTATTTTACGGCAATTGTCGGGCATGTATCATCTCTTTTAAACCTTCTTCCTGTAATCTCCAAGGGACTTGAGTCAGTTACCAGTATCGGAGAGATCCTTCAGTTTTCCCATGTGGAGGAGAATGAGGGCAAGGAAGACATTGGTGAGATTGAAGGAGAGTTCGATCTGCAGGGTGTCTCATACTCATATCCCGACAGCGAAGAACTTATCCTTCACGATATCAACCTTTTCGTAAAGCCCGGAGAGACCATCGCCTTTGTTGGCGAGTCGGGAGCTGGGAAATCCACTATAATGAATCTGCTTGTGGGCTTTGGTTTCCCGAAGAATGGAAAGCTTTTGATCGACGGAAAAGATATCACGTCGGTTAATCTGGGAAGCTACAGAAAACAGCTTGCTGTAGTTCCCCAGCAGACAATTCTTTTCTCAGGCACCATAAGGGACAACATTCTCTACGGAACCACGGGAGTTACAGAAGAGCAGTTGCAGAAGGTCATTGATGAGTCCGGTCTTAGAAGTGTGATCGAAAAGCTCCCGGACGGCCTTGAGACAATGGTTGGAGAGCACGGAGACAAGCTTTCAGGAGGGCAGAAGCAGAGGATTTCCATAGCCAGGGCACTTATCAGAGAGCCCAAGGTAATACTACTTGATGAGGCAACATCAGCCCTTGACTCCATCTCTGAGAGGGAGGTTTCCTACGCCCTTGATAAGATATCCAGCAGATGCACCACCTTTATCGTTGCCCACAGGCTGGCTACCATAAAGGAAGCAGACAGGATAATTGTCATTGATGGCGGAACCATAGCAGAGAGCGGAACATTTAAAGAACTTATGCAGAAGAAGGGATTATTTTATCAGTTGGAGGTTTCAAGATGATCCAGTTGGGAATCAGATTTCATGATACTAAAGAAGAGCCTTTTGAAGAGAGGCTAAAGACCATAAAGGGACAGGGCTTTTCCTGCATACATCTGGCTCTTTCCAAGGTGCCGGGCTTTACTGCAAACCCTGATGCCCTGACTCCGGGCTATGCAATGTATTTAAGAAATGCCCTCAGGAAGGCTGACCTTGATATGGCTGTCCTTGGGTGCTACCTTAATCTTACTCATCCGGATCCTGTAAAGTTAAAAGAGATCCAGGAGAAATACTACGCGCATCTTCGTTTCGCTTCAGTCCTTGGATGCGGAATGGTGGGAACAGAGACAGGTGCTCCCAATGAAGGCTACACCTATGACAAGGAAGCATGTCATTCCCAGGAGGCTCTGGAGACCTTTATTACCAATCTCAAACCTGTGGTGGACTGCGCTGAGAAATTTGGCGTTATCATGGCTATTGAGCCTGTTTACAGACATATTGTCTACGACGGCAAAAGAGCCAGGCAGGTCCTGGACCGCATTGGTTCACCGAACCTTAAGATCATCTTTGACCCGGTAAATCTTCTGTGGACTGACAACTACGAACAGAGGATGGAAGTCATCGATGAAGCAATTGACCTTCTTTCGAAGGATATTGCTATGATCCATCTAAAGGATTGCATCCTTGAGCCGGATAGCGTAAAGAGCGTTGGCTGCGGCTTTGGAGATATGGATTACACCAATATCATTAAGTTTGCACTGGAAAAAAAGCCTTTCATCCATGCAACCTTGGAGAACACAAAACCCGAGACCGCTGTGCAGTCCCGGGAGTGTATCGAAAGTTATTTCTGCAAGTGCTCAAGCTGAAGCGTCAGTTCCTCAGGTATCGGTATCTCATCTTTTTTGAGCTTGGCAATTGCATTTGTTATTGGCTTAGCCTGGTTCCCTATATGGGCCAGATAATGGTTTATCAGCTCGGTGTACTGGGGATTATCCCCGATTTTCTCTCTGATCTCTTTTCCGAAAGGACAGAAGGTAAAGAGGATTTCCCTGGCCACCTTGTTGAGCCTTGGCGAGCCGGCTGATTCATATTTTATGTAAGACAGATAATCAGCAATAAACACATTCTTGTAGTTGTTGGAATACTTCTTAAGGTCTGTTCTTAGCTTTTCTTTTTGCTCTGAGGACAGGGCAGAGTTCTTTTTATAGAACTGCAGATAATCGCAATACATGGAAGTAAGAGACGGATCTGTCACATCGTTCCAGTGAACACCCTGCTCGGTCTTGCACATTTCCCAGCGGAATTCCCCAAAGAGCCTTAACATGGCATCCTCAGTGTTTTCAGTATTGAAAATGGACACAAGCATTCGCGCTTTGGTCCTTCTGTTTTTACCCTCTATTTCCTGCCAGAGAGAAGCTCTGCTTCCCACGTTTGGCATCAGGATCATATAGGGGCTTATATCATCTGCGTAAAAGAGCTGCGTAATGCCAATTTCAGTGTTGGAGAAAACAGCCTGTCTACAGAATACACCGTAATCGATGGATCTTATCTTTTCAAAATATTCTTTTACCTTGGCGGCTGTTATATAGGCCATATCCAGAGGCCTAAGGACATTCTGCTGGTCAAAAACAGGCACAAAGGAGGAAACTCTGCCGAAGGTCATCCTGTTGCCTAAAGTGAAGAGATTCTGGATCTCAAAATCAAGCCTGTGTTTCGGGCTCCTGGTCATGGCTTCAAGCTGTACATCATTTATTGCGCCGCTGTTTTTCTGCTCACGAAGATACGTAGGCCAGTCCTGGTCAAATTCATTTTTTGAGGGTTCAACTTCCAGGAAATAGATCTTTTTGAGCCATTCGTAGAGGGTCAGTACAGTGCCATCAGGGTCCGGGGTATAAGCCTTTACCATGTTGTATAGAATGGAAGTGTTCTTTTCTCCGGCAAGCTCTTCATCGATAAAACCAAACATGAAAAACATCCTTACTTCCATAGGGATGTTTTCGTCTGTAAGGCTACGCAAAAAAGCAGGAGTGTAGATCTTATAGAAAAGGCTTCCTATACTTCGCCTAAGAGCCCTTGCTTCATCTGAGGAGTCATATCTGTTTTCGTTGGCTTTGAAAGCGGCAATCTGGTCCTCAAAGGTGGCGATGGTCTCACCGCTAGCTCCTGCGTAGGCCAGGATAGTCTGAAGGGCATTAACGATGGTCACGGTTCCGTCACCTTCTCCAGACTCAGCTCTTTCCATGTCGGATAGCTTTGCCCTTATCATTTTCATATGTGTATTGAAGGCGGAAGTCCTCTTTCTTAAAACCCTTCTGTAACCTGCCAGAGTCTGAACTTCGTTGGAAATAATATCAGAGATGTTGAAGGTTGACATCACTATTCCGGCAGCTATTTCAACGCTAAGGGGGTAGAAGTTCTTTTTTAGAGACGCTTCATTGGCTTTAAGAGCGGAGGCAAATTCGATGGTCCACTCAGGGATTTTGGATGATCTTTCAGGGGGGATTAACTCTTCGAGCTCCGGAAATTCCTTCTGAACTTCACCTACTTTTATGCACAGGGCAGGATAGTCTGCAATGTCAGCCATTACCTGATCATATTCTTTCATGGCTTCATCAAACTCAGTCTCATAGACAGCGCAAACACTGGCAGCTGTCTCAGCAGAGGCGGCTGCAAGGATAGGTGCGAACTTGGGGCTGGATTTGACTACCTTGGCAATATCGTTTTTGGAATTATAAGGATAAGAATAGACTGCGGATTCTTCAATAGCCTCAATGGTATAGTTATATGGGTTTCCGGGAGTTTCTACGATTCCCACAAGTGAGCCCATATTAAGAGTAATGGATGAATAGGAACTAGAGATCTTAAGGCTTCCCTTTATGATAACTTCAAGGGTTTCAACGATATCAGAACCGGCTTTATGGAGTATCTGACCCTTTTCCAGTTTGATAAGACCCATTTGTCCTCCTGACATAAAACGAAACAACTCGTACACATCTATGTTATCACGTTAAAAAATCTTCTTCAATGAAAACAGAATGTATGAAACTATATTTCTTTGTACCTGTGGAAACAGTGATAATTTGTTGTAAAATGAAGCATTTTTTGCGCTTTTACGTATTTCTATCCATAACCTGCTGAGATACTATCTATATGTAAGTTTTATGAAAAGTATATTAAGTATTTATAAAGATTGATATAGATTGCGTGGAGGAAAAATGAACTTTAAGAGAATTCTTGCAGGATTACTGACAATATTTACCATCGTGACTCAGGTGCCTCAGGTGAGTATGACAGCCATGGCAGCTGAGAATCTTTTGGTTGATGAACAGCTGAATAATGAAAATGCAGGAAACCCGGGGGATGATGATCACGAACACGAGCATGAACTCGGGTATGAGCATGACTATGAGCACGAGCACGCAGAAGATGAAACCGGCGGTGGAGATCAGGGAGGAAATCTGGGAGAAGATGCAAACTGCTCAGGTGATGACTCAGATAATGTGAACCGGTCGGAAGATCAGCAGCCTGTTGAGCAGCTTAATCAGGACAACGAAAATGAGAATAATGCAGGTGAATTCAAGCCTTCCGGAACGATCTCTTTCACTGAAAAGGAGTATAAGTTCGAAAGCAAGGCATCAGGGTATGAAGCAGAGGAGTCTGATACTAAGGAAAGGCGTCTCTACGATGCTCTTAAGAAGGAACTGGACAAGATCCTTGACGGAGAAAAAGACCCCGATGCCAAAAACGAAGTTTACACAAGCGAGCTTCTTGGCGGCGAACTCATCTATACATATGAAGATCTGGAAATAGCTGTAAACGGTGATGCTGAAGATCCTGTCACTGACGAAGATGCTCTGAGAGGCGTATTAGAAGAAACTTTAAGCGCCGATCTTCAGGCTGTTTCAGCTGCTCTTTTTTCAGAAATGGAAGGTAGCATCAACTGGATCCCTGCTGAAAATGGTGTGAAGTTTACAAGAGACTATGAGAAAGTTTACATCGAGGATGCAGTCATCTGGACTGTTGTATTTGAGCTTGAGACTGTTTCGGAGCAGGACATTACAGAAGATGATGCAAAAGACATACAGGAAGGTCTTGAGGTTACAGAGGAAAGCCTTGAGGATCCTGAGGAAGATAAGGTAACGGACCTCAAAACAGACGAGACTCTCAAGATAGGCGATGAACTTAAGCCCGATGAGGATCAAAAGACTGATGAGGCAGACAATCCAGATGCTGAAAAAGAGGTTGAAATAGAAGATGACCTGATTCTGGATACAAGACTTTTCTCTACACAGAGCTTAAACGCAGACGGGCTTTTGGAAGAGTCCAAGCTTACCACGACTGACTCCGCCCTTAACACCTTTAGCACCTTCGCAACCAACGAAGATGAAGAGGATGAGGTACTGCCTGAAGATACAGATGCTTTCGATGACATTTCACTTCAGGGCTTTTCAAAGAGTCTGTGGCTGACAGGAGTAAATGAATCCTACCCCTACATGGGCATTCCTGTGACATTAAGGGACTATAGAGTTTATTTTGGAAAGAAGCTCCTTACAGAGGGAACAGACTACACAGTTTCCTACAAGAACAATAGTAAGATAGGCCTTGCCCAATTAACCGTAACAGGTAAAGGCAATTACACAGGAACTGTATCAAAAAGCTTTGAGATCAAGGACGAAGGCTACACCGGAAATGCCAATGCAGTGGCATTTACAGCAAGGAACCTTGCCTTTGAAAACTTCCTGGCAAGCCTTGACTACACGGGCACACCTCAGAAGCAGGAGACGGTGCTTGTTTACTGTGGCGATGAGCGCCTTAAAGAAGGTACGGACTACGTAGTTTCTTTTTCCAAGGATCCTGTAAATGTTGGAAGCTACACAGCTACCTACACAGGAATCGGCGCATACAAGGGAAGCATCAAAAAGAGCTTCAAGATAAATGCGGTAGATATAAACAGCGAACAGGTTCAGATTACTATTGCCCATGACGCCCTGTACAGAAAGGGCGGTGCTAAGGCTGAGGCAGAAGTTATCTTCTACGGCCGCAGGCTTGAAGAAAACGTGGACTATACCCTGTCCTACAAGAACAATACCAAGGTTGGCGCGGCAGGAAAAGTAACAATCAAAGGGAAGGGCAACTTCAAGGGTGCCTTCGAACAGTCCTTTACAGTTGGCCCCAACAACGACAGCGCGAGCATTGTTATCAATGCTGCAGACAAGGCTTTTGCCAACAAGGCGGGGAACTACACTACTTCTCTTGCCCTGACAGACAATGACGGCAAGAAGCTTGTTGCCGGTACTGATTACGACAGGAATATAGTTTATGAATATATGAACGATACTTTACTTCCGGGCGGAGCTGTCAGATATGCAGGGGACCAGGCTGGCACCGGGGATATCGTTCCTGCAGATACCCTGATGAGAGTGGTTGTAACTCTCAGGGGCAATTACTCAGGAACCAGGGAGGCCACTTACAGAGTAACAGGCCAGGATCTTTCCAAGGCCACAGTTAAGGTTGCAAATCAGATCTATACAGGAAAAGAAATCCGTCCCGACGCTTCACAGATCACAGTGACTCTTGGTAAGACAGTTCTTTCTGCCGCTGATTATGAGATCATCTCTTACAATAACAATATAAACAAAGGCACCGGCAAGCTCACAATCAGAGGCATTGGTCAGTATGGCGGAACCAGGGTTGCTACATTTGCTATTGCTGCAAGGACAACTTCTTACAGCATTGTTTTCTATGGAAACGGTGCAACAGGCGGAACTATGGCCAATCAGCTGGTGGCTCCGGGAAAGGTCGCCAATCTTACGGCCAACAAATATACAAGGACCAACTATCTTTTTGACGGATGGACCACAAATCCCGACGGCACAGGAGACAGATACAAGAATCTTGCGGAAATTCGCTGTAACGCACAGCTTGGAAATTCCGGGGAGGTTCTTTATCTGTACGCCAACTGGGCGCCGGATCCCAAGAAGGTAAAGAACTTTTATATCAAGTACATTAACGTTGACGGAGGCCTTAATAATCCTCTCAACGACAAGACATCATATACCACCATCGATCCGGATATCACTATATATGCTCCCGCAAAAGAGCTGTGGCCAACAGGCTATCAGTTCGGCGGCTGGTACAAGGAGAGCACCTTCAAGACCAGGGTTTCTGTGATCAAGTCCGGTTCTTCAGGTAACGTGAACCTTTATGCCAAGTGGATCCCCTACAGTTATACCGTTAAGTTTGACGGAAACGGCGCTACTGAAGGCACCATGCCTGATGAGGCATTCTCCTACGGAGTCTACAAAAAGCTTAACAAGAACACCTTCAAAAAGAGCGGAAGCGTGTTCCTTGGATGGTCTTTGGAAAGGTCCGCATCTGTGGCTGATTATACTGATTCCGCCATGGTAAAAGATATTGTGGCTGCCAGGAACAGCTCGGCAGAAGCAGTAACACTGTATGCAGTCTGGGATGATTATTTTGATATCAGCTACGAGCTTGGAGCAGAGAATGCAAGCCTTGTTGAAGGCTATGTTTCAGGCTACAGATACGGAGATAGAGCAGTTAATCTTATAAATGAAGCTAAGGCAGTAAGACCGGGCTATGACTTTGCCGGCTGGTACAAGGACGCAGCCTTCAAGACCAGGTTTACATCTATCTCCAAGACAAGCACAGGAGATATTACTGTTTATGCTAAGTGGACACCATGGACCTACAGGATCCAGTACGTGGGCGGACAGGGATCTGCAGGTAAGAGCGCTGTTCAGACAGTTAAGACCGACAGCGCGACAATGGCTGTCTGCGGCTACACATACCCGGGCAAGAAGTTTGCAGGCTGGAGTAAGACAGAGAATGCTACAGAGGCAGATTTCTACACCGGAGAGCTCGTTGGCAGAGACAGGCTTATGGCTGCAGATAAGAACGGCACCGTAAGACTCTACGCAGTCTGGACAGATGTCACCAGAGCTTCGGGGAATGAGAGAACTTTCTATAATGTGATCTTTGATCCCAACACTGTTGACATTGACGGCAATCCCATAAAGGTTTCCGGAAAGACAGCAGGTCTTAAGATCAACGTAGGTGAGTACAAGACCCTCACCAGGAACAGCTATTCCGTTAAGGGCTGGAAGTTCCTTGAGTGGAACACACTTAAGGATGGCACGGGCATTGCCTATGCCGACATGGCACAGGTAAAAGACATTTCTTTTGACAAAAACGGGAAGGCAAAGCTCTACGCAATCTGGGAGAAGCAGGGCTATACCATTACCTATCACAACATCATCGGTGATGTGCCCAGCACTGTATCAACTTCATACACAGTAGATGACACTGCAAGCAGGGCAATTGCACTTTACACACCTGCTGCAATAGGCCAGACCTTTGCCGGCTGGTATTCTGATGCTGCCCTTAAAAAGAAAGTGACCAATATCGCCAAGGGATCAACAGGCGATAAGGATTTCTACGCAAAGTGGACATCCAATTACTATACGATAAGCTATAACTTAAATGATTCCAATGCAAACTCTGACGGAAAAATAGTCAGGGCTATTCTTGATACAACTAATGCGGGCTACACGCGCACCTTCGATTCATCCTATGATCAGGGTTATGTTCTGGCAACAGCAAAAAGAGAAGGATATCGCTTTGTGGGCTGGTATCAGGATAAGGCAGGTAAAAAGCCTGTAACCTTTATCACGGGTGCGCCTTCCGTGGACATGACTGTTTATGCCAAGTGGGCAGAGGAACCCAGAGAAGTTAATGAAGATGGATCTGAAGAAATCCTGCACGTATGGACAGAGAATAAAGTGTCCGTTTCTGCTACCTGCACAGAGGACGGAATTGAGGGTAGTGTCTGCAGATACTGCGGAGCACCTGCGCCTGAGGCAGTTATCCCTGCCACAGGCCATACTACGGCTACACGTATAGCAGATGAAGCAACATACAAGAAAGAAGGAGTTTCGGAAGAATACTGTGTGATTTGCGGTGAAGTTCTGGAAACAAGGGCTATTCCTATGCTGCCATGCACTCATCCCGCAAATTATTCAGAGCAGGAGCTCATATCGGAAGCAACATGTACTGAGTATGCCGTTTACAAGGTTACCTGTACACGCTGCGGTCAGGTAACAAACAGCAGTTATATTGACACTGAGGGTGGATTTAAGGAGCATGATTACGAACTTATTTCTTTGACCCCTTCAACTTGCACAGAAAAAGGAAGTAAGAAGTACATTTGTAAGACATGTAATTCCACAAAAACAACCAGTATTGCTAAGACATCACATGACTGGTCCGGACAATATGTAATAACAAAACAGCCAACATGTACAGAAACAGGTACAAAGGAACTGTTCTGCAAAAAATGTGAACAATCCATTAAAACGCTGGAAATTGCTAAACTTGCACATGCTTATTCATGGGTAACAACACGTGAAGCAACAGACACAGAAGATGGACTGAAAGAATATAAGTGTAGCGTCTGTGGCGATATCAACAAAGCAGAAGTTATTCCAAGAACTGGTACAGGCTGTGCGCATCCAGTAGAATATAGCCTTTATGAATTAATAAGTCCTGCAACATGTATTGATAAAGCACACTATACTTTAAAATGTTCATTGTGCGGTGAAGTGCTTTCAGAAGATTATCAAAAGCCAGATGGTCAATATAATCCAGATAATCACGTAAACCTTACAATAAAAACAAAAATAGCACCAACTACCGAAGAAACGGGAATCAGAACTTATTATTGCAGTAGTTGTGGATACACAAAAGAAGAAGTTATTCCTGTTAAGACTTGCAGTCACTGGAATAAAGAAGTAAAGAATATAGACGGGAAACTTTACTGGAAATGTTCTGAATGTGGTGAACTTGCAGGCGAAGCGTCACCAGATGATTGTATACATGGCTATTACGGTTATGATTATGTTCAACGTGTAGTGGCAGATGAAAATACATGGGGCGAAACAGACCTTGTTTGCAAGAATTGTAAAACAGTGAAGCAAACATTTAAAATTCACCCTTATAGTGAATATCATGTTACAGACCAAAGCGGACAGGATGTAACACTTTATGGCTGGTTTGATGATGATGCAGCAAGAGAAGTATTCAATTTAACTAATGAATATAGACAGGAAAATGGATTAAATAAACTTACATACAATACAACCTGTCAGGATGCATCAAATCTTCGTTCTTTGGAAACATTAGTTTATTGGGGGCATACCAGACCAAATGGAACTAAGTGGAATACAATAATTTCGCAGTGGAAATACGGTGGTGAAAACCTTGCGCAAAACCAAAGAACACCAAGTGCCGTAATGACAGCATGGAAGAATTCACCAGGACATAATGCAAACCTGTTGTACGGAATAAATAGCGGCGAAACACCTTTTAAGGGCCTTTCGGTTAGCTGTTTCCACCAACTTATTATTGATGAAGATTATCATTACGTATCACTAGAAAAGATTTCCTGGACACAAAACTTTACTTTCTATGAGTATTAAACAACCGGGGATAAACAAACTAAAGTATCTTGCATTTATTTATATCGCAATGTGCTTCAGGCTGTATTCGGATATTATGCCGTTTACGGCCTGTGCGTTGTAGATGGTGCCGGCAGTTAATGTTTCGTTAAAGAGCTGTCTTTGCAGCGGGAAAAGAACTTTATCCGCATCCTTAAGTCTGTCAAGAACAGGGATAGTGGCTTTTTCATGAATAACGGATAGAAGCGCTGAAGATTCTTTTCTCATGCCAAGGATACGTCCGTAAGCAGTGTAATTATCTGCCTTGTAGGCGCTCATGTTCTCCTTGGTTATGTTAAGAAGAATATGCATTAAGCAGCGGCTGATCCTGGAATAAGTAAGGTTTTTGGAGTTACATGCTGCTGCAAAGGATGTGAAATCTTCATAGTGATCAAGCCATGCAGCGATGCGATTTGAAAGGTCCCAGCTCACATCCATGTACTGTTCGTAGCCTTCACTTTTCTCAAGAAGGAGCTTATAGCGAAGAAGGTCAGAAAAGCTGTTTTCAGAAAGAAATGTCCCCCGGTAGCCTGTAAGCTCTTCAAAGGCGCTTTGAGGAATCACCTCTGACAGGATGCCACCTGTAAGGGATGCAGGAGCAGAGCCAAGCACGAGCTTTCGGATACCTGTAGCACTGGCTGAGGGAGAAGTTAAAATGCCTTCACTTGAATTATCCCCTGGCATACAGGCGCTTACTATGTTTGTGTCGTGATATGAGGCACCACTTCTCGGGATGGCTATGGGATTGATGTCCAAATTCCTGCGCTTTATAGCTTTCAGATATTCTACTGCAAGTCCGGAATTGGGAGATGTGAACACATCCATATATTGATTAAGGGAATCACTTTCATCATCCTTAATATTTGAATCCGGGCAGGAAGCAGGTGCAGTCTTACCCTCAAAACGCAGCTGGGCACAAAGTCCCCTAGCCTGAGCAGAAGGATAGGACAGTCCATCGCTTAGGGCCTGCTTCATGGCTTCCTTGTAAGCAAGGGGCTCATCCACCAGTATGTCTGCCACATGACGGAGCTTATCAATGTCAGTACACTCTGAACCAAAGGCCAGATCTGTTACAAGACCTAGTCCGGAAAGAACAGAGATTGCCCCTTCCGCAAAAAACTCAGCGCTTCCCAGACTGTAGTAGAGAGGGAGCTCCAATACCAGATCAGCACCTGCCTTAAGCGCCATCCTTGCCCGGGAAAACTTGGATAAAAGGGCAGGAGCGCCCCTTTGCACATAATCACCGCTCATTACAATGACAACGTAGTCCGCACCGTAAGTTCTTTTGCAGGTGTCTATCAGATATTGGTGTCCGTTATGAAACGGATTGAATTCAGCTATTATTCCTACGACTTTCATTTATAAAACCTTTGTAAAGTATAGTTTTTGTACAGTTTTTTCCTTGTTCTCAAATTATATTATAGATATCATAGTCATGGAAGTTTTTTGATTATAAGCAAAGAAAATTCCAATAAAGGGAACTATAATAACGGCTATAGTTTCTAAAATATTATAATGAGGGAAAGAGGTTACGAAATGAAAATATTAGTTATCAACTGCGGAAGTTCATCACTTAAGTTTCAGCTTATTGACTCAGATACTGAAGCTGTTATCTGCAAAGGACTTTGCGAGAGAATCGGTATTGACGGAAGCCAGATAGTTTACACACCTGCAGGCAAGGACAAGATCACAAAGGTTGAGCCAATGCCTGACCACAACAAGGCTATCGAGCTTGTCATCGAGGCTCTTACAAATGCTGAGAACGGTGTTGTAGAGCTTTCAGAGATCGGAGCTGTTGGACACAGGATCGTTCACGGCGGCGAGAAGTTCACAAAGTCTGTTGTTATCAATGAAGAAGTTATAAAGGCAATTGAAGAGGTTTCAGATCTTGCACCTTTACACAACCCTGCAAACCTTATCGGAATCAGAGCTTGTGAGAAGGTTATGCCCGGTGTTCCTATGGTTGCTGTATTTGACACAGCTTTCCATCAGACAATGCCTCAGGAGGCTTATCTTTATGGCCTTCCATATTCATACTATGAGAAGTACGGAATCAGAAGATACGGCTTCCATGGCACCAGCCACTCCTATGTAAGTAAGAGAGCTGCTCAGATTCTTGGAAAAGACATTAAGGACCTTAAGCTTATTGTATGCCACCTTGGAAACGGCGCTTCAGTTTCAGCTGTCAAGGAAGGAAAGTGCATCGACACATCCATGGGTCTTACTCCTTTAGAGGGACTTATCATGGGAACCAGAACCGGTGATATCGATCCTTCAGTAGTAGAGTTCATCATGAAGAAAGAGAATTCTACAGTGGCTGATGTTACAAATCTCCTTAACAAAAAGTCCGGTGTATTCGGTCTTTCCAATGATCTTTCATCAGATTTCAGGGACCTTGAGGATGCTTATCTTAAGGGTGATGAGAATGCCAAGAGAGCAGTTGATGCCTTCACCTACAGAGTTGCCAAGTACATTGGTTCTTACACAGCAGCCATGGGCGGAGTAGATGCAATCTGCTTCACAGCCGGTGTTGGTGAGAACAGCGGATTCACAAGAGGACTTATCTGTGAGAGACTTTCATTCCTTGGTGCAACTGTTGATGCAGAGGCTAACAAGGTTCGCGGAGAGGAGAAGTTCATCTCCGGCGCTGATTCAAAGGTTAAACTTTTGGTTGTTCCTACAAACGAGGAGCTTGCCATTGCAAGAGATACGTTTGAATTGTGTAAATAATATATACAAATCATAAAGTTTTTATTAAAAGCGGATTCCGACCATTGGAATCCGTTTTTTTGTTGTAGAATGAGTGTGATACTTTTGTGATAAAGTCAGATGTATCATGACAGTAATCGTTTAAGTTGTTTTTTTGTGAGAGGAGAAAAATTATGAAGAAGTACTTAGGAATTGTAGTTGCAGGAGTAATGACAGTTGCTCTTACAGCATGCGGCACATCTCAGCCTGCACAGGAAGAGACGCCTGCTCAGGAGACACAGGCTGAAACTTCAGAAGCACAGGAGGCGCAAGAGACACAGGTTGCTAATCCATGGCGTGAGTGCACAGAAGAGGAAGCTTCTGCAGCAGTACCAAATTGCTTTAGTGCTCCTGAGGGGGCTACCAATGTTAAATGGAGCATCATGGAGAATAACCTTGAAGA
The DNA here is from genome assembly GCA_002372465.1 of Butyrivibrio sp. UBA3740. Lineage (GTDB taxonomy): Bacteria > Bacillota > Clostridia > Lachnospirales > Lachnospiraceae > Butyrivibrio. The sequence continues at coordinate 13,243 of DFGW01000180.1, read as the reverse complement.
ATATGCTTTAAGCCCAATGGTTCAGATGCAGTTTGATCTCGATGGTATGTCTTTTACCGCAAGAGAGCAGGGAACAACAGGTGAAGAGTATACTGATATTTCAGGAATGTACTATGACTGGGCATTAACCGATGATGCAACTTTAGCTAACTGGGCTGACGGAAACATGCCTGCCAAGGTATCTGTTTACGTTGGAGACAGCGAGAACGTACAGAAGTGTGAGTGGTTTGATATTGAGACAGGCTATTCTTACTTTGTAGGAGTAACAGCCAAGGACCTTGATGGATTTGATATCCAGGCAATCGCTGAGCAGATGTATGACTATAACAAGTCAGAGGCTGCCAAGATTCCTGATGATGATGCTCTGGACCCTGCAACCCTCAATGAACAGGAGAGTTCCATAGAAGCTATCAAGGGGTATAGTGAGGAAAGTGCTCCTTCAATCGACACAACAGGTTGCAATACCTTCACTGATATCGTTGATAAGAAGCTTGAAAAGGGCATGGGTTATGCCAATGTAACACTTGATGGTACAGATGTACTTCTTGTATGCAGCATGGCATATGATAATCTTGATGGAAACATGGCTGCCATCGATGCAATAATCTTCGGATATGATAAGGACGGTGCTCCTTACGAGATTGGAAAGGTATGTAGCGGTGGAACAGCTTATCCTCTTGCCGTAGCTGATGGAAAGCTCTTTACCGGAAGCAACCGTTGGTTTTGTAAATATGCTCTTACAGATGGTAAGCTTATGATGATGGAGAAAGCCTCTGTACAGTATGATTCAGAAGGAAAGGAAGTATATTTCTATGAGTCAGAGGATGGAGGTGACTACACAACCATGGATTCTGCTGAGGCAGGAAAGATCTACGAAGGCCTCTATGAAGAGATGACAAATGGCGAGATTGTAAACTTCACAGTAGTTGAGTAATTGATGTTTTAGAACAAAATAAAACTCCTGAAGAGTGTAAGCTCCTCAGGAGTTTTTTATTTGAGGTAATATTTATTTGCCGAGGATTTCGTGAACGGCAGCTTTGATATTCTCATCCTTTGCATTGGCATCGAAGTACTCAAGAAAGTGAGGACCTGAGAATGCACCCTTTACAAGGTCCTTATCAAGACTCTTAAGGATAGCAGGTACATCCTGCACAAGGGTCTTTTTCCTTACTTCATCAAGGATCTTCTTGTTGCGCTGCTCCGGAACAGCTCTTTCTCTTGGATATCCCTGACCGCTTTCTTCTGAAAAGAGCTTTTCAAAGCTGTACTCAAGGTTCAGCTCAGCGCCCCAGCCGGACTTAAGGGCAAAGTTCATGGCGATGGCATTTCCGTCATTGACCTGGGCGAAAGTATAGGCATCAAGAGGATCTGTTACATGTCCGCAGATAACTCCCGGGAAGCTGTTGCAGGCAAGCATAGCGCCTTCACCTGTTCCGCAGCCTGTAACCACATAGTCTGCAGCACCGGAATTAAGAAGAACACAGGCAAGAATACCGTTCTGTACATAGGTGAGCTGTGCCTCGTCTTCAGCGGAGTACATTCCATAGTTAAATACTTCAAAGCCGTGCTGGTCAGCAACCTTCTTGAGGGCTTTGTAGATCATCTCATTCTTGGCAGCCTGGCTGTTTTCATTGATAAGTGCAATTTTCATTCTTTATTACCTCCCATAAAATACATTATTTTTCTATCATTTATTTTATTTTTTACAGAATGCTGTGTCCACGCTTTTTGCCCTATTGTGTTGTATTTTCAACATTTTCGTCAAAAGAAAATGTTAAGTAAATATGAAGTTTTTCTTTAGAATTTGGAGATGGTATGGTATACTATCGAAAGTGTGTATGAATGTTTGTTGGAGAAACTATATGTGGGGTACAGAGCATATAGCTTCTTTTGTTACGTTAAATTTAGATTTTGGGAAATAGGGAAAAGAGTTTTGAGTACTACAAGAGCACAGAATTACAGACGCATTGACAGAAGTTATTCATCTAATACGAGAGCAAGATGCAGGAGGAAGAAGCGCTTTGATATAAGGAAGCTTGCCATTGTCGCAGCTACGGCAATAGCAGTTACGGCAGGTGGCATATGTATCTACAATCATCTTCCTATTGTAAAGGTTAATAAGGCTATCGCAGCAGGAGATAAGTACACTAAGGCTTCAGATTATGAGGCGGCCATCGATTCTTATGAGACGGCTATACAGATAGACAAGCATTCTGTTACAGCTTATTGCAACATGGCAGGTGCCTACCTTTCCATCGATGACTCAGAATCAGCCAAGAAGATTCTTTTTGACGGCTGGCAGAATACTGAGAATGAAGGACTTTTGGACAATTACCACGCAGTTATCCTCAATGAGGCTGTAGATGCCATGAACTCCAGGAAGGCAGACATGAACACGGTTCTTTCAATTGTTTCTGTTCTTTCTGATGACGCTGCCAACAAGGATGCCATTGAGCTTTTGGATGCAGCCTATTCAAGGATCTTCCAGGATGCCTATAGCTATAGCCCAGACGCACTCTTCAGGTCTGACAGCGCCACCTACTCATCAGCAGAGGGAAGTGCGGTATTTACATATGACCAGTATGAGTCCTTTGTAAAAGAGCTTATGGCAGTATATCAGGCGTCTCCAAGCGATGAGCTGAAAGAGGTCATACTTAAGTACGCTACACCCGGAGATATCTCTTTTACTCTGAATTATGAGAATGTCAGCTCCTACCAGGCGCTTCTTGAAAGCCTTGAGAGCAGTGTAGGGGAGGCAGATAATATATCTTCCATGAAGGCATGCCTTGTAAATGCACAGGAGGTACAGGATATTTTTGCTGAGATATTTACTCAGCTTGATGTGGGAAATGTGGATGAGCTCAGGAACTTTGTGGTTTCTGACAAATATCTTGCACTCAGGGACATATTCCTCAACAATGAGGAGACTCCCCAGGAGAACACCACTTATGTTCCCATAAGCAGGGAAGCAATCATCCTTAACAATAATGAAGGGCAGTGGTCCTACAGATTCCTTAATTTTGAAGAGAATCCCACAACACAGGGAGTTATCACTCTTTGGGCCAACTTCTTTGAGGATGACGGTATTCAGAGGAACTCAATTTCCTACGAACCGGCCATGATCGAGGACAACTATTATCCTCATACCAAATATGATGTTACATATCTTTACAGCTATATCACATCCGGAACTGCTACAAAGGTTCCCAAGATGAACTACAGGCTCAGCACCACAGTAACTCTTCAGGATGGAGAAGAGAACGAGACCATCGTGGGAGACTGGGGTGGACCTAATGAGTGGACCATGGACATTGATACCATTGAGTCCAGAATAAGAGCGTAAATATGGATGGATCAAAGACACAGCCAAAATGTGTAATTATATCCGCCGGAGATTTTCATGGAGTGGATATAGAGCTTAATGACGGGGATTTCTGCATAGCCTGTGACGCCGGGTATAAGTATGCCAGGCAGTTGGGAATAATGCCGGATCTTATAGTGGGGGATTTTGATTCTGCCAGAGAAGAAGGCGCAGAATTTATGAGCTCCCTTAAGCAGATTGCCAGCGTATCTCCCCAAAGAGTCTTGGAACTGGATGTCCGGAAGGATGACACCGATACCCTGCGGGCAGTTCGCGAGGGCTTGGACCGGGGCTACAGGAAATTCTACCTATACGGAGCCCTGGGAGGAAGAAGATTTGACCATTCCCTTGCCAATATCCAGACTCTTTTGTTTATCAAGCACCACGGCGGCGAAGGGTACGTCATGGGTAGTGATTCCATGCTCATGATTGCCGAGAACGAGACGGTCAGTTTCAGCCGAGGCAATACAGGCATGATTTCGGTTTTCTCACTCTCAGAGGTATCAAGGGGTGTATCTTTGAGAGGGCTGATGTATAATATGGAAAAAGGCACCTTGAGGAATGACTTTCCACTTGGCGTCAGCAACGAATTTATCATCGATGAGGAGGCAGAGATAACCGTAGAGGATGGAACTTTGCTTGTGACGGTTTTCTGGGGATAATGATCTGTTTTCTGGCCAGATTTTTCATTAAAGATTATAAGAGGGTGGAAGACCCTGTGGTAAGGCAAGGCTATGGCATCTTAAGCGGTGCTTTGGGCATTGCCTTAAATCTTATTTTGGTAGCTATAAAGATCACAGCAAGCTTTATAAGCGGATCCATAGCTATCTTTTCAGATGCTCTTAACAACTTGTCGGATGTGGCTTCTTGCGTGGTTACTCTGGTTGGCTTTAAGCTCTCGGGAGCAGAGGCAGACAGGGAACATCCCTTTGGGCACGGAAGGCTTGAGTACGTTGCAGGGCTAATAGTATCTCTTTTGATCATCCTCATGGGAGTAGAGCTTATCCAGGGCTCTGTGAAAAAGCTTTTGCAGCCTGAGGAAGTATTCTTTAACACCACAGTAGGTGTGATCCTTGTCATTTCAATTTTGATAAAAATTATCATGTTCGGTGCTAATCTTCAGGCCTCGAGGGTGATAGGCAGTGCAACTTTAAAGTCGACGGCCCTGGACAGCATCTCAGATGTGCTCTCTACCGGTATTGTTCTGGCGTCGGTAATCCTTTCTCATTTCTATGGAATCAATATTGACGGAGTTGCCGGAATCATTGTGGGTATCTTTATCCTAAAGACCGGTATTGATGCTGCAAAGGACACAATAAATCCTCTTCTTGGCGAACCACCCAGCAAGGAGTTCATTAAGGAGATAGAGGAGACGGTTATGGAGCATGACAATATCCTTGGAGTTCATGATATCGTGGTCCACAACTACGGACCAAGCAGGATCATGATGTCCCTTCATGTGGAGGTTCCGGATCATCTTAATATTGTTGAAGTCCATGATGCCATAGATCACATAGAAAAAGACCTGCGGACCAAATATCACTGTACAGCAGTGATACACATGGACCCTGTAAATGACAGCGACAGAAAGACAAGAGAAGTAAAAAGATGGCTACAGCTGGTGCTTGAGGAGATCGATCCGGTCCTTAAGTTTCACGATTGCAGGATTGTAAAGGACCATGACCATGACAGGGTGGCCTTCGATGTGGAGGTTCCCTATAAGTATGAAATGACGGACAAAGAACTGATAGAAGTTCTTACGGAACGGATTAGGGAATTCGAACCGAAATGCGTTCTTGATATTACAATTGATAAGGCAGAAAAGGAGTAGGGAAAGAGTATGTTGTGGGTTAATAAGTTAAAAGAGGGTGCAAGGGAGACAATAAAAGAACACCCTTTATCTGTTTGTATATTTTTTGTTGCCTTCCTGTTTATGGGAATTCTGTCAATGAATGGGGATATAGTGGATTTTCCGACGTTTGTTTCCTTTCCCCTGGAATTTCTTCAATATCTGTTGCTGGGACTTGTGCCGGCATTTCTTTTGTGTGAATCCAATTATCTTTACAAGAAGCATTTAGGTAAGATCAGCGGACTTAAAGAGAAAAACTCTGTTGTCTACATGGTTGTTCTTGTTGTTGGACTTGTAAACAGCCTGATCTTAACTCTTTTGGAGACTACAAGTTACACCTCCAAGAAGATGGTCTTTGGGATGAAGATAGGAGAGTTTGAAGCGATATTTAACCGATTCTTCTTTGTTTATCTGGCTGTGTGCTTTTTCAGCGCTGTGTACTTTTTGTACAAAAGAAGTGCAGAAAGCTTTGAAAGCTATGCTGTAAAGGGATTTCTTGGATGCATGAAGGGATATCTTGCATACGGAGTAGTTACCCTTGGCGCGATGTGTATTGTATGGGTTTTTAATGCCCTTATCTTTGAGTTTGAGATTTTTGGACTTGTATCCTGCATTATTTCAGGGGCTATGGTTTATACTGTTGCTCTTATGGCGCTTGCAAAGCCCGGAGAGAAGATATCCAAGTTTGGCAGGATCATGATGGGATATGTCTTCCCGGGAATACTGGCTGTAGCAATGGTTATTGTTTACATCTATATTCTCAAGATCCTCTTTACCTGGACCTTCCCCTCCAACGAGGCTTTTGGTATAGTGACAGCTCTTTTTGGCTCAGGGATATGCTTCTGGACAATGGCTCAGGGATGCACTGAAGGTGGCTTTAATAAGACTCTTAGAATCTTTCCGCTGGCATTTATCCCATGTATTATAATTCAGACCATGTGCCTTTACATGAGGGTTCATCAGTATGGACTTACACCCAGCAGATATTTGGGAATCCTTCTTATTATTTTCGAGATACTCTATGAGGGTTATTACATTGTAAGGTTTAGCATGGGTAAAGGGCTGGGAGGAATTCTTTTCCCTGTGCTCATAGTCTTTGTGGCTGTTTACTTCATCGTTCCCGGAGCAAACGTATGTGCTGCTGTTACCAATTCACAGAAGAAGGCAGTAAACAGGGTGGTGGCAGCTTTTGCCTCCGGACAGACTCCTGAAAGCAGTGAGATAGCAAGGGCTAAGTCTGCCTATGCTCAGATCAGGAAAAACGGCGGATTTGAAGGGAATCTTTATCTTAAAAAGCTCTATGCCAAATATTCCGAAGAAGAGGTTAACGGATATTTGGGTGAGTCTGACATTGATTACTTCAGTGACTATGTGGATTTCCACGCCTCCAAAGACTGGGATACAATTGATGTTTCAGGTTTTTCATCCATGAGCTTTGTTAACGTTTCTTTCTGGAATTCTGAAACCGATCCCCATCATATCAAGCTTGAAGTAGAAAATAGTGCCAAGATTCTTGGGGAAGCTGATCTATCAGAACTGATCAGGGAAATGGAGGAGCTGGAGGAGCAGGGAGCAGCCCCGAGTTCTTTTGAAGAGGCTATTTCTGTTCCTGTGGAACTTGATGATGGCGCCCTTTTATATATCAGCTACATAAGTGTAGAGGAAGACAGCGATGGACGAATAAAAGATATAAGCCTTAACGGATATTATCTATACTAATTGTTACCAATCAAATTATTAAGGTTTTGTTAAATGCTTGTCATTATAGGCTTCAATGAGCTATACTATGCAAGGATAAAACATAAAATTCTTATTTTATTATATGGAGGATATACATATGAGAGGTTCCAAACCTACATTACTTCTGATTCTTGACGGATATGGTCTTAATGACAACCCTGAGGGTAATGCCATTGCCATGGCCAATACACCTGTTATGGACGGTCTTATGAAGGACTATCCTTTTGTTAAGGGCTATGCCAGCGGACTTGCTGTTGGTCTTCCTGACGGACAGATGGGTAACTCAGAGGTTGGCCACATGAACATGGGTGCCGGCAGAATCGTTTACCAGGAGCTTACAAGAATCACCAAGTCCATTGAAGACGGCGATTTCTTTACCAACGAGGGCCTTATGGCTGCAATCAACAACTGTAAGGAGAAGAACTCAGCTCTTCATATGTATGGCCTTGTTTCTGATGGTGGTGTACACAGCCATATCACACATATTTACGGCCTTCTTGAGCTTGCCAAGAAGAACGGCCTTGATAAGGTATATGTTCACTGCTTCCTTGACGGAAGAGATACTCCTCCTGAGAGTGGAATAGATTTCGTTCAGCAGCTTGAGGACAAGATGAAGGAACTTGGTGTTGGTGAAATTGCTTCTATCTCAGGCCGTTACTATGCAATGGACAGAGATAACAACTACGACCGTGTAGAGATCGCCTACAACGCTCTTACAAAGGGTGAGGGCAACAAGGCTGATTCAGCTCATGAGTGTATGGTTGAGTCCTACAAGAACGGCAAGACCGATGAGTTCGTTATTCCTACAGTCATCATGAAGAATGGTGCTCCTGTTGCTACTATCAAAGACGGCGATTCAATCATTTTCTACAACTTCCGTCCTGACAGAGCAAGAGAGATCACTCACTGTTTCTGCGATGATGAGTTTGATAAGTTTGCAAGGGGAAAGAGACTTGATGTTACTTACGTTTGCTTCACAGACTATGATCCTCTTATCCCTAACAAGGAGATTGCCTTCAAGAAGGTTCTTCTTACCAACACCTTTGGTGAGTGGCTTGCCAAGAAGGGTATGAAGCAGGCTCGTATCGCTGAGACAGAGAAGTATGCTCACGTAACATTCTTCTTCAACGGCGGCGTTGAGCAGCCTAACGAGGGTGAGGACAGAGTACTGGTTAACAGCCCTAAGGATGTTCCTACTTATGATCTTAAGCCTCAAATGAGTGCTCCTGAAGTTTGCGATAAGATCCTTGATGCCATCAACTCCCAGAAGTATGATGTGGTAGTTGCCAACTTTGCTAACCCTGACATGGTTGGTCATACAGGAGTTATTCCTGCAGCTGTTAAGGCTATCGAAGTTGTTGATGAGTGCGTTGGAAAGATCGTTGATGCCATCAAGGCTGTAAACGGAACAATGTTCATCTGCGCTGACCACGGTAACGCTGATATGATGATCGATTATGAGACAGGAGAACCTTGGACAGCTCATACAACAAATCCTGTTCCATTTATCCTTGTAAATTATGATCCTGCATATACTCTTAAGGAAGGCGGATGCCTTGCTGATATCATCCCTACACTTATCGAGTGCATGGGTGAGGAGCAGCCATCAGAGATGACAGGAAAGTCCCTTCTTATCAAGAAGTAATAGCAACTAATAATTGACTTTTACCAGTGACCTATGCTATAGTAATTTTTGCGTGTTTAGCATATGATTCACTTTGGAGGTTATATTTCGTGAGTGCTTTAGATTATGTTTTTGGAGTAATTTTTATATTGATTTGTGCTGCACTTGTAGTTATGGTACTTGCTCAGGAAGGTAAGAACCAGGGACTTGGTGCAATTCAGGGAACAGTTGAGAATACATACTGGGGCAGGAACAAGGGCCGTTCAAGAGAAGGAGTTCTCAAGAAGGCTACCATCGTTCTTTCAGTACTTTTCGTAGTACTTGCAATTGTTCTGAATATGGGACTTTTCTAATTTGTTATTTGATGAATTAGCGGATTGACTTAGGCACTCTAATGAAAGTTAGGGTGCCTTTTCATGTTATAATGGGTTTACTATGAGCAAAGGAAAGAACATGAAACGTATGGATGAGAGTCTGTACGGCAAGAAGAATAATAAAGAATACATTGTCGGGCAGTTTATCGCAAATGCCAGGGGCTTTGGATTTGTAGAGGTAGAAGGTCAGGATGAGGACATTTTCATCCCTGAGGACTATGTTCATGGCGCCTTTCACACTGATACTGTAGAGGTGGAGCTATTGCCGGATTCCCAGGGCCAAAGAAGAGAAGGCCGTATCAGGAACATCCTGGTAAGGGGAATCGAAGAGGTTGTCGGGACCTATCAGGGGGAAAAGAACTATGGATTTGTTGTACCTGATAATGGTAAGATCACCAGTGATATCTTTATTCCAATAGAGCATCACGGCGCAGCTGTTACCGGAGACAAGGTTGTGGTCAAGATCACTGACTACGGAGATGTCCTTAAGCGCAGGAAGCCCGAGGGCAAGGTAAAAGAGGTTATTGGCAATATCAACGACCCAGGAGTGGATATTCTGTCTATTGTAATGGGATATGATATTCCCTATGAATTTCCGGAGAAGGTCATAAACCAGGCCAATAAATGTCCGGATCAGATCATAGAGGCGGACTTCTACGGCAGAAGGGACTTTAGGGATGTGACCATGGTCACCATCGATGGAGAGGATGCCAAGGACCTTGATGATGCTGTGAGCCTTCATATTGATGAGGAGGGGCTTTATCATCTGGGAGTACATATCGCGGATGTATCTAATTATGTTCAGGAGAGCTCTGCCCTTGACAGAGAGGCTTTAAAGCGCGGAACAAGTGTGTATCTGGTGGACAGGGTAATACCCATGCTTCCCCACAGGCTCTCCAATGGTATCTGCTCCTTGAATCACGGTGAGGACAGGCTTGCACTCAGCTGCCTTATGACTATTGATAAGAATGGCGGAGTCATTGACCATGAGATATGCGAGAGCGTCATCAATGTCAATGAACGTATGAATTATACGGATGTGGCTAAGATATTGGAGGATGAGGATCAGGAAACCATAGACAGATATGAAGACCTGGTTCCCATGTTCAGACAGATGGCAGAGCTTTCTTCCATTCTTCGCAAAAAGAGAGAGAAGAAGGGTGCCATAGATTTTGATTTCCCTGAGTCCAAGATCATTCTTGATAAGGACGGTAATCCTACAGACATAGTTCCTCACGAGAGAAATACTGCAACTAAGCTTATTGAAGATTTTATGCTGACTGCTAACCAGACCGTTGCTGAACATTTCTTTTTCATGGAAAGACCCTTTGTGTACCGTGTCCATGAGCAGCCTGATCCTGAGAAGATCGCAACACTGGCTTCTTTTGTAAATCACTTAGGACACCATATGCATGTCAAGAAAGACGGGGATGTAAGACCCAAAGAGCTGCAGAAGCTTCTCAAGGGGATCGAGGGCAGCAAGGAAGAAGCTGTCATCAGCAGAATGGCTCTTAGAAGCATGATGCAGGCCAAGTACAGCACGGAGTGTACAGGTCACTTTGGTCTTGCCTTTGATTACTACTGCCACTTTACATCGCCAATCAGAAGGTATCCTGATCTTCAGATTCACAGGATCATCAAGGATCACCTCCGGGGCAGGATGACTGAGGCAAAGGCAGGACATTATAGCGAGATCCTGGATGAGGTTGCAAAGCATTCTTCTGAGACAGAAAGGCGTGCCGAGGAAGCTGAAAGAGAGACAGACAAGCTCAAGAAGGCCCAGTACATGGAGAACCATGTGGGCGAGAAGTTTGAAGGAATTGTTTCCGGAGTAACTGCCTGGGGACTGTTTGTGGAACTGGAGAATTCCTGTGAAGGTATGATCCGGGCAGCTTCCATGGAGGATGACTTCTACGTCTACGATGAGCAGAACATGAAGCTGGTGGGAGAGCGCTACCACAAGGAGTATACCCTTGGTCAGAGAGTTATGATCAGAGTTGTGGGAGCTGACAGGCTTACCAAAGCCATAGACTTTAAGCTTGTTGATCCTGAAGCAGATGAGGATGAGTCCGGAGAGGACTTCTTTGTAGAGTACTCTGAGGCAAGGAAGGTCTCTGAGCAGCGGGCCAGAAAGGTAAGAAAGCTCATAGAGAGGTCCGGAGAAGAGGATAAGGCATCCGTTAAACCAAAGGTTAAAGACGGAGCTTCTTCAGGGCGAAAGGTCTACAAGGTCCACAAGTATAAGAAGTCCGCGACCAGCAAAGCGGCGAGAAGTGCCCAGGGAAAGGGCAGAAAAAAGAAACGCTAAGGAAGAAAAACAATGGCAGAAGATAACAAGGCCAGGAAACTTGTGGCCAACAACAAAAAAGCATATCACGACTATTTTATTGAGGAGAAGTACGAGGCAGGACTTGAACTTTTTGGAACGGAGGTTAAGTCAATCCGCCAGGGCAAGTGTAGCATTAAGGAAGCCTGGATCAGTATAGACAGGGGTGAAGCCTTTATCATGGGCATGAATGTCAGCCCCTATGAAAAGGGCAACATCTTTAACAAGGATCCCCTACGTGTAAAGAAGCTTCTTTTGCATAAGGCTGAGATCAGGAAGCTTGAACAGCAGAAAATGGCAGACGGATACACCCTGGTTCCTCTGGAGGTCTATTTTAAAAATGGCAAGGTAAAGGTCGAGATCGGTCTTGCCAAAGGTAAGAAGCTCTATGATAAGCGTGCTGATATGGCCAAGAAGGATCAGCAGCGCGAAGTAGAAAAAGAGTTCAAGATGAAGTTCAAGTAAACAGAAGGGTTATTGATTTTCTGGTCAATTACCGATATACTTAGTGGGCAAACTAAATAAGGGTTAGTAAAGGTTTCGACAGGGATTTTGAAGCTGGAGAAGCTATCCGCAGGACGGTGCGTTAAACCTCAAATTAAAATTAAACGCTAACGATAATTTAGCACTCGCTGCCTAAGTGCAGCCCGTCAGCCTGGATGCACCTACACATTCAGTAACTGGCGTCAAACTTTGTAGGAAACGACATGGTTTAAGCTTTGCGATCATGGTCGTATCATGAAGCTACCGATCTTTTCCGTTTGTCAATTAACGGCATTGAAAGGGAACAGGGATGCAGAATCCCGGAATAATTGACTACGATAGTAGAAGGACAGGGGATGAATTTTTGGACGCGGGTTCGACTCCCGCCTAATCCACTAAGAAACAAGGATATAGCTCGAGATGCTTTATTGGTATCTCGAGCTATGCTTTTTTAATAAACAAATATTGGTTGGGGAATAGTTGAGATGAACGCAGAGATCAAGTATAAGCTTGCTGAAGCAATGAAAAGGTGCATGAAAACTACGTCTGTAGACAACATTACAGTGAAACAGATAGTAGCTGAATGCGGAGTATCCAGACAGAGCTTTTACCGCAATTTTATAGATAAATATGATCTTATAAACTGGTACTTTGACAGGCTCCTTGAGCAATCCTTCAAGGAAATGGGGAAGGGAGAGACCATTCGGGAAGGTCTTATCAAGAAGTTTAAGTATATCCGCCAGGAGAGACTCTTTTTTACTGCGGGCTTTAAGGGGGATGAGCAGAACAACTTAAAAGAGCATGACTTTTTCATGATATTTGAGTTCTATTGCAAGCTCATCAGAGAAAAGACAGGGGAGCTTCCTGATTATAAGATAAGAAAGCTCTTAGAGATGTACTGTCAGTCCTCGGTTTACATGACTGTGCAGTGGCTTGTGAAAGGAATGAAGGAGTCGGAAGCTGAACTTGCTGACCTGATGATAGATGCCATGCCAATGCCTCTTTTGGAACTATTCAAAAAGATAGAGCTTCTCTAAGTGTGACACATTTGCTTAAGTGTAACTTATATCTGATTTGCCATGCTGTTATCATTATCCATGGATGGTGTTAATTATTTAACACAAGACAAAAGTTGGGAAAAGGAGAAGAGAAAATGGCAAACAGAATTTCACTTAATCAGACTTCCTATCATGGAGCAGGAGCTATCAACGAAATCGTTAATGAGATCAACTCAAGGGGCTTTAAGAAAGCTTTTGTAGCATCAGATCCTGATCTTATCAAGTTTGGAGTAACAGGAAAGGTTACTGATCTTTTTGATAAGGCTTCAATTGCTTATGAGATCTATTCAGATATTAAACCAAATCCTACAATCGAGAACGTTAAGAACGGCGTAGAAGCCTTTAAGAAATCAGGTGCAGACTGCATCGTAGCCATCGGTGGCGGTTCTTCTATGGACACATCCAAGGCAATCGGTATCATCATTACA
>DFGW01000209.1 GCA_002372465.1 Butyrivibrio sp. UBA3740 | reverse complement strand
ACCTGACCCGGATAATACCGGCGTAGGGAAGCACAGATATATGCCATTATACATATTTTTTGTTGTGTAGTGAATAAGAAAACGGTAACCTCCCCAGATGTCGGTGACAATACGGGAGGATTTTTTTTATGAGTTTATTTCTTGAAAAAGTCGTTGAAGACGGCTACACCTACTACAACATCACAAAGGGTGGATATGTTCTGGTTATCGCTCTTGGTATCCTTGCCTTTGCTGTTGTCAGCTATTTCCTTAATGCTGAGGGACAGTTCAGAATGAGCGTAAGACAGCTTACTGTTTCAGCTCTTTGCCTTGCCCTTGCCTTTGTCCTTTCAAACATCAAGCTCTTCAAGCTGCCAATGGGCGGTTCAGTAACAGTATTCAGCATGTTCTTCATAACCTATATCGGATACCTTTACGGTCCAAGGGTAAGCCTTTCAGCAGCATTTGCTTACGGCCTTCTCCAGATGATCGTAGATCCTTACATCATAAGCGTTCCTCAGCTTCTGTGTGACTATATCCTTGCTTTTGGTGCTATGGGTGTTTCAGGATTCTTCCATAACAGCAAATACGGAATGTTCAAGGGCTACTATGCAGGAATCTTCGGAAGATTTTTCTTCTCAACTCTTTCAGGAGTTATCTTCTTCGCAGACTACGCACCTGAGGGAATGCATCCTCTTGCATACTCAGCAGCTTACAACGGAAGCTACATCGCTGTGGAGGGCGCTCTTACAACAATAGTACTTCTTGTACCTGCCATCCGCACAGCTCTTAACCGCATCAAGATTGAAGCCAATGAAAAGAGCCTTAAGAAACAGGTATCTGTCAGCTAAAAAAAGCAAAATAAATGCCGGGCGCTGTCAAAAGCGTCCGGCTTCTTTTGTTTAAAGTATCTGTATTCCTGCCTTGGTGGCTTCTTCTACCATGTCCTCAGGCCAGATGGAGCACTGAACCTCTCCAATGTGGGCCTTTCTTAAGAAGAACATGCAGATTCTTGACTGTCCGATTCCACCGCCGATGGTGTAAGGAAGCTCCTTATCAAGAATTGCCTTCTGGAATGGAAGATCAGCTCTTTCCATACATCCGGCCTTCTCAAGCTGTGACTTTAAGGATTCCTCATCTACACGGATACCCATGCTGGAAAGCTCAAGGGCAATGTCCAGAACTGGATAGTAGACGATAATGTCTGCGTTGAGCTGCCAGTCATCGTAGTCAGGAGCACGACCGTCGTGCTTCTCTCCGGAAGCCAGTTCATCGCCGATCTGCATGATGCAGACAGCCTTCTTAGCCTTGGAAATAAAGTACTCACGCTCCTTGGGAGTGTTATCGGGGAACATGTCTTCAAGTTCTTGGGTTGTAACGAAGAATATCTCCTCAGGGAGGATCTCTTCAATATAATCGTATTGAATGGACATGAATTTCTCGGTCTTACGAAGGACCTTGTATACGTTCCTTACTGTTTCCTTAAGGAAATCAAGGTTTCTGTCCTCTTTATTTATAACCTTTTCCCAATCCCACTGGTCTACAAAGATGGAGTGGGTGTTATCCGGAATCTCATCTCTGCGAACAGCATTCATATCGGTATAAAGGCCCTCGCCAACGTTGAAACCATACTTCTTCAGTGCGTATCTCTTCCATTTTGCAAGAGAGTGTACGATCTCAGCAGGCCTTTCGTTCTCATTTAAAATGTCAAAGGATACAGGGCGCTCAACGCCGTTGAGGTTATCGTTTAGTCCTGACTCGGGTGTTACAAACAAAGGAGCAGTTACACGCTGCAGATTGAGCCTTGTTGAAAGCATTCCCTGGAAAAAGTCTTTGACAGTCTTGATTCCAACCTGAGTGTCGTGGAGATCAAGAGCAGATTGATAGTTCTTTGGGATTTTAAGGTTTTCCATAGTTATCCGCCACTTTCTATTAATTAAAAATACTCTTTTTACATTTAATAACTTTTGCCCTCCAAATGCAAGAAAAAAATACTTTCCAAACGCAAAAACAGAATATTCAAATTCCTT
Source organism: Butyrivibrio sp. UBA3740 (assembly GCA_002372465.1). GTDB lineage: Bacteria > Bacillota > Clostridia > Lachnospirales > Lachnospiraceae > Butyrivibrio. The sequence continues at coordinate 5,528 of DFGW01000209.1, read as the reverse complement.
TCACATTTTCTTCACAGTCTCTTGCTATATTTTATATACGAATTCGAAAACGTTTTCGTGTTTAGAGGAAGTTCGGTTTTTAGTATTAAGGAGTATGAAATGTTAGGAGAAATAATCAGGAAGCACATTACGCTTAAGCCTAATCAGGTTACTGACTTCGTAAATGCTGCAACAAAGTGCGACTTTGATGTTGACGTTTACTACAACAGATACGTTGTTGATGCCAAGTCAATCCTTGGAGTGTTCGGCCTTGATCTTACAAAGCCTCTTACAGTGGAATACAGAGGATACAATAAGGGATTTGAGCAGTTCCTCAACGGACATGCTTTAAATGCTTAAATTACAATATTCACAAAAGAAAAAATATCGTTCAAAGAGGGAAGCTCTCAGTGTGGTATAATCGTGAAGTAAAGCCACTGAGGGCTTTTTTTCGTATTCACATCTCTTTTGGAGCATTATGAAGATTACAATTTCAGTCCGTGGCCTTGTGGAGTTTCTCCTAAGGTCCGGTGACATAGACAACAGAATACATCAGGTCAGCGCCGATGCCATGCAGGAAGGAGGGCGGATTCACCGCATGATCCAGAAGAGCATGGGACCTGACTATCACCCGGAGGTGTCTCTTTTCTATGAAAAGAGCTATGAACTCTATGACCTTTTAGTTGAGGGAAGAGCAGACGGTATCCTGGATAAGTACATGGACGAACCCTTGTCTGCGGTAGAGGCAGGTCAGGAGTCCATTTTTGCCGAAAAGCCCTATAAACCCATGATCGACGAGATTAAGGGTACCTACAGGGAGCTTTCCAGGATGAAAGAGCCTGTTCCTGTCCATCTTGCCCAGGCCAAGTGCTACGCAGCCATGTACCTTCTGGACCGCCGCTATCCCCAGGTGGATGTCAGAATGACCTATTGCAACATGGACACCGAGGAGAAAAGATATTTCGACTACACCTTCACCTTTGATGAGATAACAGGCTGGTTTTTCGACTTGCTTCAAATGTACAGAAAATGGGCTGATTTCAAGTGCCGCTGGGTCGAAGAACGCCAGGAATCCATCAAAAAGACCCAGTTTCCCTTCACCTACAGGGAGGGGCAAAAGGATCTGGCTGCTGCGGTCTACAGGACAATCGTCCATGGCAAAAAGCTCTTTTTAGAGGCTCCGACAGGTACCGGGAAGACCATATCCACCGTATTTCCAACGGTTAAGGCTATGGGCCAGGAAAAGATATCCCGTATCTTCTACCTTACAGCCAAGACCATCACCAGAACAGTGGCTGAGGAGGCCTTTGACACCATGAGAGCTTCTCAGGGCCTTAAGCTGAAGACTGCCACCATAACAGCCAGAGACAAGATCTGCTTTATGGATGAGCTTACAAGGAACTGCAATCCGGAAGCCTGTCCCTACGCAAAGGGGCATTTTGACAGGATAAACGATGCCATTTATGACCTGATGACAAGTCAGGATAAGTTTGACAGGGATACTATAGTGGAGTATGCGAAAAAGCATCAGGTCTGTCCCTTTGAGATGTCCCTGGACATGAGCCTTTTCGCGGATGCCATAATCTGTGACTATAATTACGTCTTTGATCCCTTCGTATATCTGAGGCGCTTTTTTGCTGACGGCGGAAAGCGAGACTTCTGCTTTTTGGTGGATGAGACCCACAACCTTCTTGACAGGGGAAGGGAGATGTACAGTGCTGTTCTTAGGAAAGAGAGCTTTTTGGAGCTGAAAAGGACCATTAAGGACTTCCATCCCAGAATTGCCGGGCATCTTGATAAGTGCAACAAGGCACTTCTTGAGCTAAAGAGGCAGTGCGATGAATGCACCCAGTATGATTCCATAGAGGGCTTTATTCAGGTGCTTTCAAGACTTGCCTCCATAATGTCCGAGTACCTTGAGGACCACTCTGAAGGCCCTTGCCGTGAGGATATCCTTCTCTTTTACTTTGACGTAAACAGATTTCTTACTATTTATGATCTATTGGACGATCACTACATAATATACGGTGAATATGCTCAGGACGGCAGCTTCCTTCTTAGGCTCTCCTGCGTTGATCCTTCTACCAATCTTAAAACCTGCATGGACAGAGGCCTTTCCACCATTCTTTTCTCGGCGACCCTCTTACCTATCCAGTACTACAAAGGGCTCCTTGGAGGAACGGGGGAGGACTTCGAGATTTATGCCAACTCTGTCTTTGACCCCAAAAGGCTGGGGGTTTTCATCGGAACAGATGTCACCAGCAGATATTCCCTGCGAAGCCCGGATATGTATATGAAGATTGCCACCTACATTGATGAGGTGATCAAGGCAAGACAGGGGAATTATCTGATATTCTTCCCCTCCCACCAGTTTCTGGAGGAGGTGTGCGAAGTATACCGGGAGAACTTCTACGACCCGGAGACCACCGAGATCCTGGTTCAGAACAGCTTCATGACGGAACAGGCCAGGGAAGCCTTTCTTGAGAGATTCTCAAGTGGCAATGATATGGACCTTTCCAAGATCATTCACATGGACCTGGAAGTGGTGGAAGATAAGAACGTCCTTGGCTTTTGCGTTATGGGCGGAATATTCAGTGAAGGAATAGATCTTAAGTACGACAGCCTTATAGGCGTCATAGTCATAGGTACAGGAATCCCCCTTGTATGCAATGAGAGGGAGATCGTCAGGAGCTTTTTTGACAAAAGAAATGTTGACGGCTTTGACTATGCATACAGATTTCCGGGGATGAACAAGGTTCTTCAGGCTGCCGGGAGGGTGATAAGAACCCAGGAGGATGTGGGTGTTGTGGCCCTTTTGGATGACAGGTTCCTTCAGGGGAGCTACAGGGCACTTTTTCCACGGGAGTGGAAGGACTACAAGACCATTTCGACCAAAACGGTCAAAAATGAGATTTCTCAGTTCTGGAAAGGGTTTGAAGGGGATAAATGATCTGGATTGTGTCATATATCATAAAAAAATGGCATTTGAGTTTACATAAAACCTATATCAATAAAATTATGTAAACCGCGAAAAGTAATAAATTGTGCGCAATTGTAGATAAAATTAGCCAAATAGACAGATAAATGATACAAAAGATACCAAAAAATGACGCCTTCGTCATGTGGATAACTCTGTGGAAATTGGGGATTATTTGACAGAACATATATTCAATGCCGCATAAATAGGCTATTTAAATAGGCTGATAAAACAGAGGGTAATTTCAGCGGGAAATTGTATTATGACCAACATAGTCAAAACATATATGTAAACCACATCAAAAAGCGACGCAAATGTCATAAAAAACGCTGAAAGCCAGTATTTATCGGTATTAAAAAAGCAAACATATCTTTCTTGATAGACTTGGTTCGATGTTGTAAAATGTCTTGATATAGGCTTATAAATGAGGGAAATATATGAAAATAGAAGAATTCGGTCAGGATGTGGTTCTTTTAAATAAGGAGATGCTTGCCGAGAGGGCCAGAATGTCGGGGAACATGATCAGCGCCTGCAATCGTCTCTTAAAGAGAGCCAGGGAAATTGATAAGATCAGTCTTTTGGGGTACAGCTATTACTACCTGGCTGACGCCTACTATCTTCTCAGTACTGACTACAAGAAATTTAATACCAATCTTCTCAAGGCTATTGAGTATCTTCAGGCCTGCGGAGATATGGAACATCTGGCCAGATGCTATAATCTTCTGGGTATTGATGCGCTCAATCACGGCAATTCCGAGCTGGCTCTGGATTTTTTCCTGACAGGTCTTAAGTACAGCGACGAGATAGATGGGGTTAGTTCCGTTCCCGGGATGATCAAGTTCAATATCGGACAGATCTATTACGACATCGGAGATGTGAAACAGGCTCTTCAGTATATCCGTGCTGCCTACAAGGGCATAAGGAAGAACAAAAAGGACAGTCTTTATCTTCGAAATCTTCTTTATTGTTATTGCTTCCAGGCTGACTGCTATATCGTACTGGACAAGCACGATTCTGTGGAAAAGTGCATCCAGGGCATAGAACAGCTTGAACAGGACCCTCATGCCAATCCGGAACTCTTTCAGGATCTTCCGGTGCTTGATATCAAGATGCGTGGGTATTACTACCTTGGAGATATGGAGTATTACGAGATATATTCTGACATGCTTTCCTATCAGCTTCAGAACAACAAGTTCCCGCTGGACAGCCTGGAGGATGTATATACGATATGCCGGTTCTTTATGAAAGTGGGGCGTCAGGGAGAGGTCAAGCGTATCCTGAAGAACGCAGAGAGGTCCCTGGAAGAACTCAACATTCCTAATCTCAGAAAGGGTCATGCGAAGCTTAAGATCGAATTCTATGAGAAGATGGGCAATGAGAAGGAGAAGAACATAGCTCTTGCAGAGTACTATGAAGCCTCCTTGCAGCAGGACAAAGAGGGCATAGCCAATTATAAGTTCTTTATGAACATAAGGAACAGGCTTTCTTCTATAGAAAAAGAGAACATGATGCTTGCAAAGCAGGCCGAGACAGATCCTCTGACAGGGCTGGGAAACAGATATGGCCTTAACAAGTATGCTGACAAGGCTTTTGAGGAAGCCTATCGTGACCAGATATCTTTGGCAGTGGAGATCCTTGATGTGGATAACTTCAAGCATTACAATGATGCATACGGACATCAGGTAGGTGACGAGTGCCTTAAGAATATCGCCGAGATAATCAAACGAGTCTGTGTCTCGTCTCCCAAGATCCATGCTTTCAGATATGGCGGAGACGAGTTTGTAATTATATATGAAGGAATGACTGACGAGGAGATCATGGTCTGTGCCACCAGTTTGAGAGATCAGGTGTTATCCATGAAGATCAATGACAAGAAGGCTGAAGGAATGCCTGTTGTTACCGTCTCCCAGGGTATCAGAAATTCCATCCCCAGTGAGACCAACAAGCTTTGGGATTACATGTACGCAGCAGATAATGCTCTTTACGACGTCAAGGAGCACAAGAAGGGCGAAGTGGTGCTCCTTCACAAGGCCATCATATCCCAGAAGTCACTTGACGAAGCAACTTACAGTTGAGATAATACAGAACCAGACATTTTTGCAGCTTGGTTCTTATATAAAGATAGGAGAAATAAAATGAAGAAAGAACTTGAGAAGACCTATAATCCCAGGGATATTGAGTCTCGTCTCTACTCCAAGTGGGAGGAAAAGAAATATTTCCATGCGGAAGTTGATGAGACCAAAAAACCCTTTACTATTGTTATTCCACCCCCAAATATCACCGGTAAGCTCCACATGGGCCACGCCTTTGACCAGACTCTTCAGGATATTCTTATCAGATGGAAGAGAATGCAGGGATATAATGCTCTTTGGCAGCCCGGAACAGATCATGCCAGCATTGCAACTGAAGTTCGAATCACCAATGAGCTCAAGAAGCAGGGCATAGACAAGAGAGAGCTTGGAAGGGAGAAATTCCTTGAAAAGGCCTGGGAGTGGAAGAAAGAGTATGGCGGAACCATCGTTTCCCAGCTGAAGAAGCTCGGCTCTTCCTGTGACTGGGACAGAGAGCGTTT
>DFGW01000041.1 GCA_002372465.1 Butyrivibrio sp. UBA3740 | reverse complement strand
ACGGCTGGGACGGCGAATGGTTCATCCGTGCCTATGATGCATACAGCAATCCAATAGGCAGCCACGAATGTGAAGAAGGAAAGATCTTTATTGAGCCTCAGGGCATGTGCATAATGGGTGGCGTAGGCGTAGAAAACGGAATGGCTGCAAAGGCTCTTGAAAGCGTGGAAAAGCATCTTGATTCCAAGTACGGGATCATGCTCAACCAGCCAGCTTATACAAAGTATTATCTCAACCTTGGTGAGATCTCATCCTACCCTCCCGGATACAAGGAGAATGCGAGAATTTTCTGCCACAATAACCCATGGGTTTCAATCGCTGAGACAGTGCTTGGTCATGGAGACAGAGCTTTCGAGATTTATAAGAAGACATGTCCTGCTTATATTGAAGATATCAGTGATGTTCATTGCACTGAACCTTACGTATATTCACAGATGGTTGCCGGCCGTGATGCCAAGTTCTTTGGCCAGGGCAAGAACAGCTGGCTCACAGGAACAGCTGCATGGACCTTTGTTAATATCTCCCAGTACATCCTGGGTGTATATCCTACACACAAGGGTCTTTCAATCAATCCTTGTTTACCTGAGGACTTTGGTGATTTCACTCTCACAAGAAAGTACCGCGGAGCAACCTACAACATCTCTGTTAAGCAGAACGGCGCTCAGAAGGGCATCAAGAAGCTTACCGTAAACGGCAAAGAGATCTCCGGCAACATCATCCCTTACGAGGAAGGTGTTAAGGAGTACACTGTTGTAGCCGAGATGGGCTGATAACATTCCATTTTTAACCAAAATACATTTCAAAAGAGCTATGATGGACCCTCCCGTCATAGCTCTTTTCTTGTTCTTGAATTGGTTGCGTAAAATCTAATCCCGTGATAAAATAAAGTGTTAAAGTCGGAGGTTAATATGAGCGCAGAAATTAAGCCCAGAAAGCACAGACATAAACGGCATTATACTTTTATGGTCATATCCGGAGATTCGGATGGAAGCACCAAGAGTCTTCACCTGAATCACTTCAAGACACAGGTTCTTGCCTATACAGCATTTGCGATTGCACTGGCAGTTATTTGCTACGTTATCTACTCAGCAATTACCATCAGCAGTCTCCGTAAGATCGACTCGCAGCAAAAGACCCAGATCGATGAGCTCACTGCTTCCAACAGTACCATGGAGGCATCCAATGCAGAGCTTGAGACCCAGGTTCAACAGCTGAAGGCAGCTCTCAACGTAAGGATTGAGGATGAGCAGACATCTGCTGAAGAAGCCGAGACCCTCGCCATTCCCTCAGGATTCCCGCTGGCAGGCAACGCTTCAATGTCACCTGCAGTTGATGATCCCAATGAGACCACAGTTACCAAGCTGACAGAGGACAATAAGGATACGGCAACAGGTAATCCTATTCTTCTTCTTGAATCCTCATCAGGTAACAGCGTTATTGCTGCAGGATCCGGAACTGTTCTTACGGTTACAACAGATGCCAAGTTTGGCAACATGGTATCCATAGATCATGGAAACGGCTATATTTCAATTTACAGGAACTCAGGAGATCCTCTTGTAACAGAGGGTGCTCAGATTGATAAAGGTGACATCATTTTCGTCATCGGTGAAGATAACACTACGCTGGGATTTCAGATCCAGCAGGATGAACAGTATATTGATCCGGAAGACTTAATCGAGATCAACGGGTAACACTATAAACGGAGGGAACAAAAATGTTTGGAAGCAGAAAAGAAACTTCTGTAGATCCCGCTCTTGAGCAGGTGAAGACCATTATCGCACCCGGCGCCATCATCGATGGCCCTCTCACAACCCAGGATTCCGCAAGAATCGATGGAACCGTAAACGGTAACGTAACCATAAGCGGAGCTCTCATTGTGGGACAGGAAGGTAAGATAACCGGTACAGTTTCAGCTGTAAACGCCTACATTGCAGGGGAAGTTACAGGCAACATCTCAGCTCCTCAGGGGAAAGTTGAGATCAGCGATACCGGTAAGGTAATCGGAGATGTGAGCTGTAAGGGCATCATCATCGATGAGAACGCCGTATTCAGCGGCCAGTGCGATATGACCGGCGTTGATAAGAGCTCAGCTGAGATCGCCAAGGAAAGAGCTGTCGCAGACAAGGCAGAGAATTCCGAAGCCGAAAACAAAGAATCCGAGGCCAAGACCGAGGAAAACAAAGAAGAAAACAAAGAAGAAAACAAAGAAGAAAACAAGTAATTCCAACAACAAAAGCCTGACGCATGATTGCGCCAGGCTTTTCCTTTGTCTTATGTAAGCAGAAATCTGATTCCTATCACTCCTGCATTCTTGTGAATACCAGCTCGTAGCCGTCATCACCATAGTTAAGAGACCTGTTTACCCTGCTGATGGTAGCAGTTGAAGCACCGGTCTTCTCAGCGATCTCAAGATAAGTCTTCTTATCTCTGAGCATTGAAGCAACTTCAAATCTCTGGGAAAGAGAAAGAAGCTCATTTACAGTACACAGATCCTCGAAGAAGCTGTAGCACTCCTCTTTATTCTGAAGGCAGAGTATTGCATCAAATAAATGATCAACAGCATCTGTTCTGATCTTCTTGTTCATTACATAATCCTCCAATAAACCTTTTTGTATGTCATTAACTAAATCCCGATAATGATTGCTTTCGCACTTAAATATTTTATCACGCTAAACTTTTAAAGTAAAGTAACTAATTTAATGTTATAATATGAGCTGAAGCAATCAGAGAGGTGAAAAGTCCATGAAATTCAGACCATGCATCGATATCCATAACGGAAAAGTCAAGCAGATAGTGGGTTCCAGCCTTCAGGACGAAGGGAGCACAGCCAGCGAGAACTTCGTTGCCGAAAAGGGCGCCGACTTCTATGCCAGGATGTATAAAGAGCTGGGCCTTACAGGCGGCCATATTATCCTTTTAAACCCCATAGACAGTATCTACCATGAGCTTAGCAAGAAGCAGGCCTTTACTGCTCTTAGCGCCACTCCGGGGCTTCTTCAGATAGGCGGTGGTATCACCAGTGATAACGCCGGGGAATTTCTCGACGCCGGAGCATCCCATGTCATCGTCACTTCCTTTGTTTTCAAAAACGGCCGGATCAACCACACAAATCTTAAAAAGCTTGTCAAAGCCGTAGGAAAAGAAAAACTGGTCCTTGATCTGTCCTGCAAGAAATCCGGAGACGACTACTACATTGTCACCGACAGATGGCAAAAGCTCTCCAGTGTAAAGCTGGATGAAGCAACCCTGGATGAGCTTTCTGATTCCTGCGATGAGTTCCTTATCCACGCTGCCGACGTGGAAGGCAAACAAAACGGTATTGAGGAAAATGTCGCAAAGTTCCTTGGCTCCTGGGGAAAAAAGCCAATCACCTACGCTGGGGGCGTACACAGCCTGAGCGATATTGAATCGCTTAAAAAGCTTGGGAACGGTAAAATTGATGTCACTGTGGGTAGTGCACTTAAGATCTTCGGAGGAAGTATGGACATGGAGGAGATAATCTCCGCCTGCAGATAAGACTATAATATATATTTCCATAACGCAAAAGAGCCATCTGACTATTGTCAGATGGCTCTAATGATTAATCATTGTTACAATCTTGCAAATTCAAAAATATCTATTTTTAAATAAGGCACTTTGTAGTCTGATTAATTAGCTTTTCTTACGAGAATTAAAGCTTGTTTACGTTTACGGCCT
>DFGW01000103.1 GCA_002372465.1 Butyrivibrio sp. UBA3740 | reverse complement strand
TGATCCTGGTAAAGGATGTCATCATTACCAGAAGAGTTGGCGCAAGGGATATCAAAGTCAGGGTAATAAGTATCCTGAGTGCGCCGTTTAAAGAACCATTACCGTTGTCGTAAGTAACAGTCACGGTATTGGCAATGTTTAGTTTTTTCAGATCATCGGGGGACTCGGATGATCCGGGATCATTGATATTGGTCCTCTCATCCTGACTGCCCGTAAGATTGGAATCCCTGTCTACAGTGGGATCGGTAGGGGTCGTATCGGAAATAATGTTTTCTGTAGCGTGAGTAGTTACCGGAACTGCAAAAGCCAGAAAAGAAAACATTAAAAGACAGGCAAGGGCTGATAAGAGCCCCTTCCTGAATAGATGTCTGATATTCAGATTCTCACTTCCCCGTCTTTTCATTTACTTCTTGATCTCACCCTTAAACTTCTCAAGGATTTCTTTGAAACTGATATTGTTTTCAGCATCTTCCTCCCTGAAGATTAAGTCCTCCCTGGATATTTCTCCCAAATTTGTTATCTCATCCTTGCCAACACCAATAGCCAAGTACTTCTGTCCTATACGGACAATCTGGATATACTTTGTGGTTGACAGTCTTACAGTCTCAACAACTTCTATATTGCCTGAGGATTGCTTTTCTTTCTGATAGCTGGCCATCCATCGGGTAAAAAAGTATGTCGCGGCAAGAACAGCAACAAATATCACAAGCATTAAGATAAACTGCAAAAATGAACTCATAGCCAGTTCCCCATGTTACTGGACAATTTCTGTCACACGTACACCAAAGCTCTCTTCAATAACTACAACTTCTCCTTTGGCAACAAACTTGCCGTTTACAAGCACGTCAACCGGTTCACCGGCCACTTTATCAAGCTCTATGATGGTTCCGGGAGCAAAGTCAAGAATATCAGCAATGGGCTTGGCTGTTCTTCCAAGTTCAACAGTAACTTCAAGCGGAACATCTTTGATGATACCGATATTCTCTCCTCCTGCCATTATGGAAGTTCCGCCTGTAAAGGTCTGGAACTGGGCAGGTTGAATATTCATGTTCATCATCTGAGGAGCCATCTGCATCTGTGGCATTGCCATTTGCATCTGTGGCATACCCATCTGTGGCATACCCATCTGTGGCATACCCATCTGAGGCATTCCCTGCCCTCCCATCATGGAAGGGTCCGGTCCCGGCATAGGCATCGGCGAAGGTGCAGAGCCCTGGGGTGGTTCCGGAGCAGGAGCAGGTGCCGGTTCAGGGGCAGGCTCACTGGCGCCAGCATCACCGGCAATAACCGTATCCTTCAAAGTCTTGGCAAAGTCGATGGGATACAACTGCATAAGTGTTGAATCCACAAGGTCACCAACCTGCATCTTGAAGGAAATCTTTACAAAGGTTCCTGTCAGGAATTCAGCGATATCTGAAGGATCATCGTTGATCATATCAAGCAGTGTTGACTGTGGCGGACTGATATCAACCTTCTGATTGATCATGGTTGAAAGAGATGTGGCAGCTGCACCCATCATCTGGTTCATTGCTTCAGAAATAGCAGACAGCTGAAGCTCTCCAATCTCTCCGTCTGTGTTGGTTCCGTCACCGCCCATCATAAGGTCGGTGATGACCATAACATCATGCTCTTTCAGAATAAGAATATTGGTACCATCAAGACCTACTGTGTATTTGATCTGAATAAAAACACAGGGTCTTTCATAGTTTTGAATTACATTCTCCCAGTTTGCAAGTTCAACCTGAGGAGTGGTGATGTTAACCTTTTGATTTACAAGGGAATACAGCGTTGTAGCTGATGATCCCATACTGATATTGGCAACCTCACCAATGGCATCCTTTTCTGTATCGGTAAGGAGCGACTCATCAATATCGCCACTACCTACCGGGGCGGCGGCCACATCAGCAGGCGCATCTCCCCCCATACCAGAATCTACAGGAGCATCTGCAGGTGCCGCGTCGCCCCCGCCGGAAGTATCCATACCGGCTAGCAAAGCATTTATTTCGTCCTGAGATAACATTCCATCCATGCTCCTACTCTTCCTCCTCTCTTACAACCGACGTAATACGTACGGCATATTTGTCTTTTGCTGTTCCGGGCAAAGCAGTAAACTTGTAGATATTCCCAACATATACCTGCATATCCGTGTTTACTCTGTTGTCCAGCCTTATAATATCTCCTGCCTGTAAATGAACGAAGTCGTTAACTGATACATTGCATCTGCCAAGGACAGCCTTAACAGGAACATCAACATGTCTGACCATGGCTTCAAGGTGCTCTTCATAGTCCTCTTCAGCATTCTTCTGCATGGTTGAGAACCAGAACTTGGTGTTCAGCTTGTCCATAACACTCTCTAAAGTGAAATATGGAAGACAGACATTCATAAGTCCTTCCGTATCGCCTATCTTAATGTTAAGAGTGACAATGGCGATCATGTCTGTTGGTGAAATAACCTGGGCAAATTGTGGGTTGGTCTCAATCCTTTCCATAACCGGATTGATTGCCACAACGTTTTGCCAGGGTTCAACCATAAGCTGCATGCAAAGAGTCACCAGTTTCTCGATAAGCGGCATCTCAATATCAGTAAAAGGTCTTGGCTTATCCAGTCCGTTTCCTTCGCCTCCCAGCATACGATCGATAAAGGAAAAACCGATGTTGGCCTGGAGCTCCAGGATAATGGTTCCCTGCAAAGGAAGGAAACTTATAACTCCCAGAATTACCGGATTGGAAAGCGCGTTACTGAATTCCGAATAGGTTACCGTCTCTGAGTTTGCTACGGATACAGATACGTTCTTACGCAAATACAGAGGCAAGGTTGTGGACAAAAGACGCCCATAATGCTCGTAGATCATCTCCAGGGTCCTTAGGTGTTCCTTGGAGAACTTGGCAGGACGTTTGAAGTCATAATCCTTGACCTTCTTCTCGTCCGTGGCCTGCATCTGGTCCACATCAAGCTCACCTGTTGAGAGTGCTGACAGCAGACTATCTATTTCGCTTTGTGATAGTACTTCACTCAAGGTTTATCTCCTCTAAATAAGTTTCATCAGTTATAAAGCACGCTGGAGAAGCTGCAATCATAGATAAAGTTGGAGTTGAACATCTCCTGAACGTTTTCAAGTATTGTCTCTCTTGCTGTCTCGTCAGCTCCAGCCTGGAGTTCCTCAACACTATAGCTTGAAAGTGTCTTGGTGATCTCAGACTTAACAACTTCTTTTACATTGGCAAGATTCTCTTCTGTTCCAAGAGTAGCATAATCAGCACTTGCCTTATTGAGTGAGAATACAACCTCTACTACCATGTAATGAGTCTTTCCATCGGCACCGGCCTTTAAGTTGATAGTAAGCTTCTCATCTCCTGTAAATCCCCAGGTAGCCATATCGGTAACTGCTACAACACCTGATGCAGATCCGGAAAAGCCGCCGGTTGAACCACCGTTGGCTTCAAGCTCCAATGCAGCAGCTATATCGGAAATGATCTTTGCTGTCTGGGAATTGGTTGTCATTACGCTTAGCATCATAAAACCGGTCATAGCCAGATTTACGATAAGAAGTGCCAGAATGATAATTGACAAAAGATTCTTTTTCATAAGTTTTCATTCTCCTTAAGGGTTTAGTATGAAGCACTTAATGGATTATATATCTTTATTTCAACTCTTCTGTTACGGGCTCTGCCCTCATCAGTGGAGTTATCCGCAATAGGGTCGTACTGTCCTCTTCCTGTGTGGACAAGATTAGCCGGGTCAAGATTGGTATTCTCACACAGATAATAGAATATGGAAAGAGCTCTTCCGGCACTAAGCTCATCATTGTTGGCATACTTCCCTCCGCCTGACATGGGGATATTGTCTGTATGGCCTTCAATCTCAATGGTTCCTCCGGCATATGACTCAAGAATCTGTCCCACCTTATCTATAACCGGAAGGGCATCTTCTTTAATGTCTGTCTTACCTGAATCAAAAAGAATTGATCCCTGAATTGTCAGTTGTACAAACTGGCTGGTGTAATTAAGAGAAACAAGATTGTCTATCTCACCCTGATCCAGGGCTTTTTCAATCTTCTCAGCCAGCTCCTCAGAAGCTTCCAGCTGCTCTTTTTCAGCAGCTTCCATGAGTTCTTCCTGGTCCATATCACCGACATTTGCCTCTTCGGAATCAGAATCTTCACCGCTCTGGGCAAGTCCCATTGAGGTAACATAGCTGGAGAGCTCGGTCAGCTGTGAAACACCGTCACCTATAAGTGCTCCCTTGCCGATAGCCATTTCGCCTCCGGAAAAAATACCGAATGCTGAGCTGAAAGATGCTGCAACTTCTTCAAATTTTGCCGCGTCCATAGTTGCCATAGAGAAAAGCAAAACGAAGAAACAAAGAAGCAGATTCATCAGGTCTCCAAAGGTACCCTGCCACGCCGGCAAACCGGGTTTTATTTCTTCTGGTTTCTTTGCCATTATTATTCTCCTCCGCCGTCTCCTGTGCCGTTCTCAGCTTCATAAGCTGCTCTGTCACTGGGTGAAAGGAATGATTTAAGCTTCTCCTCAGTAACACGGGGGTTCTCTCCGGCCTGAATGGATAAAAGTCCCTCAATAATAATGCTCTTTGCCATATATTCTGCATTATCTCTGGCTTTGAGCTTATTCTCAGCAGGATAACAGAACCAGTTTGCAAGAACTGATCCATAGAATGTAGTGATGAGGGCAACGGCCATGGCCGGTCCGATTGAAGAAGGATCCGACATGTTCTGAAGCATCAGAACCAGTCCAAGAAGGGTACCGATCATACCCCAGGAAGGTCCCATACCTGCAACATCAGCAAAGAAGGAATAATTAGCCTTATGTCTCTCTGACATAGCATCAATCTCAGCCTCAAGAATGCTCTTAACAAGTTCAGGCTCAGTACCGTCAACTATAAGCATTACTCCCTTTTTCATAAAGGCATCCTCAAGATTACCCGCAGCTTCTTCCAGTGCAAGAAGGCCTTCTTTTCTGGCTGTGTTGGAAAGGTCGATAATACTCTTGATAATAGTCTTGGTATCATCAGAAGGCATCTTGAAGATCAGCGTATAGGACTTAAGACCGCTGATAAAGCTGGACATGCTTCTAGAGGCAAGAACCGCCATGAAAGCACCACCGAACGTGATCATGGCAGAAGGAGCATCCACGAAATACTTAACACCGGTAATTCCTGCTCCGAACACAATACTTAGGATCATGAACACGAAACAAAGTACTACACCAAGCAAAGACGCAATATCCAAAACAAATCCTCCTTATATGAATGAGTATGGTATTCTTGAATCTGTATATCACTTACTGGTACTTATAATCTGAAAAATCTCTTCCGGTTTTTCCTTAACGATCAGCTTTCTTCCGGACATCATAATAATGACTGTGTCAGGTGTAGCCTCAACAGTCTCAATAAGGTCCGCATTGATAAGTATTTTCCTGGTGTCCAATTTGGTTAGCATCATCAGATTGCTCATATCTCATGCCACCTTTCGGAACTAAAAATTTCACAATTTGTAATAATTTCACCGTGCTTTGAAATTTAATTTCTATATACTATTATTTTACCACGTTTCCGGGGTGAAATCTCCAGGAAACGTTCACAATTTAGACATAATTGGAGTTAAATTTCATTATCGGGAAAAGAAATTGAAATAAAATTTAGACAGATAACCTTCCCCCAACAAAACCAAATGCATTATCATGGCATACTACTACATATTGTGGTATCAAATTCATTGTAACACTACAAAATAGAAAAAAAAAGACCCCAAAGGCATTTTATGCCTCGGGGGTCCATCCCGTTTTTGCCTTAACCTTCCGTGTCAGAAAAGACCTTAGCTTCCCATCTCATCCATAACCTGTGCAAACTGTGCTCTTATATCTACAGGTATGTTATCAGATGCATCCTCAGAACCAAGCGCTTCTATGGCTTCCCCACTCCTGGCATTTTCAGAAGCTAAAGCCGCATCACCGGTTATCTCTTTGGAAATCTTATCATTTTCAGCCTTAAGCGTTTCTTCTCTGGCATCTCTGGCTTCTATTTCATTGTTATAGGCCACCTGGGAAATGTCTCCCTGGAGATATTTTCTTTTAAGCTCTGCATCAGAAACCCCTGATAAAGATGCATCTGCCTGGGAAGCTCTGCTCTCTTCAGTGGCCTTTGGAGCTGGAATATCAATAGACGGAGTATAGGTAGTTTCTTTTGCAAAATTGTCTTTTACTTCCTCAGGAAACTCAAATTCTTTAAACTCAGTCTTTTTCTCAGGAAACTCAAAGTCCTGAATCTTCTCCTCTATAAAGCCATATTCATGGAAATCTCTGGCTGCATCAAAGGATCTGATGGACATCCTGGGTATTTCATAGGTGGGCGCATTTTCATAGGCTTTCGCCTGATCGGAGGCAGAAGCCTTTACCCTGACCGTATCCCCGTCGCTTGATCTGGATATAATCGGGCCGTATTCCCTTGCAGCAGCATTATCTCTGGTATTAAGCTCAGCTCTTTTGCTAAGTTCGTTCCTGGTAGCTTCCAGAGTCTTCTCAATTCCCCCGGAAGGTCTGTTGACAGGCAGAGCCTGCTTAGGCTGCACGGCTGTCGTTACACTAACCGGCGCTTGAGCCATACTGATAGGATTAATATTCATCACAGCCATATAGAGCCTCCTTTCACACCTTCACACATTGTATATTAATTCTAAGTGCAAATTGCATAATATTCCATGGGTATATTCTGAAAATATTATTAAGATTTTATAATTAAGAACCCCCTTTGGAACGGACGTATTCCAAAGGGGGGGTAAATTTTGATGGATTTATTCGCTTTTTTTGTTTAAAAGAGCTGTGAATTATCTCTTAAGGTTTGTGAGCTCCTCAAGAAGTGTATCAGATACTGTGATAATACGACTGTTTGCCTGGAAACCACGCTGAGTTGTGATCATCTCTGTGAACTCCTTGGAGAGATCTACGTTTGACATTTCCAGAACACCGGTGTTCATGTAGCCACCGTCTGTTGTGATATCCTGGATTGTTGCTTCGCCTGAGTTAAGGGTTGATGCATAGAGGTTATCACCCTCCTTGGAAAGACCTGATGCATTAGCAAATTCTGCTGATGCAATCTGTCCAAGAAGCTTTGTCTGACCATTTGAATATGTTGCGTAGATCTGACCATCTGTACTTACAGTAACACCATTCATCTCACCAACTGCTCTACCTGTATTAAGGGACTTCTTGTCACCCTTTACAGCCTTGATTGTGGAGGAACCTGATGTATTGTAGTTTGTAACTGTTGAGAAGTCAAATACCATCTGACCGGGATCAATTTCATCACTGTCGTTGGCGCCCTTCTGATAACCAAAGGCTTCCATTCCGTATCTCTCATCCTGGTCGAATACCATCTTTACAAGTCCAGTGCCAAGTCCTGCAAGGTTATTATTGGCTGAAACAAGGGAACCGTTGGATGCATCGAACTCAAGCTGGATCGTATGTGTTCCTGTTGTAAGTGTGATGCTTCCATCTGCATTTATAGCGTAAGTACCGTCTGAACCGTAAGCATCTGCATCCTCATCTGAAACACCGTATACATCTTTAAGAAGGTTCTTGTATTCACCGGTTGCAGTAGAAAGAAGATCTTTGATATTTCCTGTATTTGGAACTGGGTTCTTGTAAGCCTGTGTTCTCTCAGTTGTAACATATGTAATAGTTCCATCTTCAGCAACCTGTGCTGCATAGGCGTCTTTAACACCTGCAGGATACTCAACAGTATCGTAAATTGCAAATCCGGCTGAAGTAAGATTTACCTTGTAGTTAGCATCAACCTTAGGGTCAGGTAATGTGATTCCATATACATCCTTGAGCATCTCTGCTGAATAATCGCTTACCTTTTCCTCTGTGCCATTGAGTGCATAAGCACTTCCTTTGGCAGCGCTTGTCAACAGCTTTGCAGGTGTTCCAAGTTTGTATGCTGCCTTTGTATCGCTATTATCAAATGTAACTGAAAATCTTTCGCCCTTGAACAGAGGATCTGAATCAGTATCGATAACATATCCGGGCTCCTGTGTATAGAGAATGAGGGCATTGTCACCGGTAACAGAAACCAGCTTATAGTTGGTATAGCCGCCTGCAGTCATGTAATCGCCGGCTTCATTTATTGCACCAACAAGGTCAGCAGCGGGATCTGTAGTAATAAGACCTGCTCCGTAAAGGATTGTAGCGAGATCAGACTGCTGAGTAGCTGATCCGGGATAAGGAACAAGCTCGTCCAGCTCAACTACGGACAGATCATCCTCATCAAAGTAAGTCTGAGTGCCCATGCCCTGCTTAGCTGTTCCTGTATCATCATCCATCTTTGATCTGTAAACTGTGAGGCTGTCGTTTGAATATGTATAGAAGACAGGAGTATCAACGCCTGCAAGGGCATCCTCAAGAGTTACAGACTCATATGTACCTGTTCCGATAAAGTCAGCTGAATTTGCAGCCAGAGAAGCAGGATTTTCTTCAATCTTCTGATTAGCTTCAGCAAGTGTTGTATTTCTGAATATCTTTAAAGTATCAGTTCCGTTGGAACCAAAAGCAAAGCTGAATCTGTACTTGGAATCATTTGCAAACTCTGTAAACTCATCATCAGACATTCCAAATACAGTCTTTAATGTATTCTCAAGATATTTGCTTCTTGAAAGTGCACTCTGGAATTCTGCGTCAGTTGTTGCTGAAGGAGCCTGGTAGGCAATTCCGCCAAGTGCGCTGTTAACATAGTATGATCCGGTGTTGTTGGCAACAAAGCTGTAGCCTTCAGACTTATAAGTACCCTTGGGATCATCATATGTGATAGTCATCTGTCCATCAGTAGAAATAGAATAAGTAGATGTCTTGGAATATCCATTTGTTCCACTGGTGATCATTGCATCAGTGATTCCGTAAACCTGATCAAGGACTCCTGCATACTTACTTCTGCTGGTTGTCATAAGATCGGCAAGTGTACCACTTGTAGGAACTCCATCCTTAACTACAGCTCCGGGAAGAAGGTTGATAACAGATGTGCTTGTTCCAACTACTACTTCATAAGCGGCGTCTACAGTCTGATCCTTGCTCTGTGTTGTGCCGAATTTTACATGATCAAGTCTCTTTGTGGTTGTTCCGTCAGGAAGTGTGATGGTCTGATTTATGGAATTTCCGTCAGAGTCAATAATATCTGTAAGCTCAAGTGAGAAAAGATGGTCTGTTCCTGTATCCTTAAGAGTGAATTTGCCTGTGTAAAGATAGCCCTTGTTGTCATAGAACTCAAGGGTAATTGTCTTACCATCATCTGATGTTACGTTTGTATCGTGATCATCGATATTTCCACTGTAAAGAGCCTGTGTTGTTGATGCTGGTGAGAATGTTGAGTTATCTGCGCTCATGATCTGAAGAGCTGAAAGGCCACCGTTTCTGTTAACCTTGATCTCGCCTGTCTCTTTATCTTCCTGGGCAACCCAGCCCTGTACCAGATATCCGTTTGACTGCATTGCAAGGTTACCGGCACCATCAACATAGAAAGAGCCGTCTCTTGTGTAAAGGTTCTCTTTTCCGTTGTTTACAACGAAGAAAGATTTACCTGTGATCATGATATCAAATGGGTTGTTGGTTGTCTGAGTTGCACCCTGAGATTCAATTGCAGTTGCGATGGCACCTGACTTGGCACCAAGACCGATCTGACGTGCGTTTACACCACCCTTGGTTTCTGTTGCACCGGAGGCTGTCTGTGTTGTCTGATACATCAGATCTGAAAATGTGATTGACTGGGATTTGAAAGAAGTTGTATTAACGTTAGCAATGTTGTTACCAAGAACGTCCATCTTGGTCTGATGTGTGCGAAGTCC